>JBAQFY010000178.1:0-54681 GCA_049287505.1 Sedimentisphaerales bacterium
GATAAATACCGGTAGTATCGGATGCATCGGCACCTTCGAGGGGTACTTCGTCGGTGCCGAAGTACACATCATGCTGAGCGGCATTTTCTCCAGGTGACCAGCTAAGCGGCATCGCGCGCTTTATGTCCGGTGTCGAACCATTAGCCGGCTTCGGGCTGTGGGCAAGGTCAACATCACCTTTGAAAAGCTGGGCTACCTCTTCTGCCGTCAGCGGCCTAATCCAAAAGCGGGCGTCATCCACCACGCCTTCGAATTCGTCGCTCGGGCTACTATCCCATTCCTGGCCTATTGACCACAGGTCTTGCCCGGCCGGATCTCCATCGGCGTCATCCGTGCCTCGCAGAACTCCATCAACGTATATCCATGCCTCTGTCCCATCCCTGACGTAGGTTATCATATGCCACCTGTTGTTGTTGATTTTAGGGGGGAACTGTGTTTGGGTACTATCTTCCACCATCACATTCCCACCATCAACGCCAAAAATGAAATCGTGACTGCCACCAAAGTTAGATGCAAACACGTTGCCATCATCCTCCTGCTCGGTTTTGATCCATGCACTGACCGTAAAATTGTTGTCTATCATGTGTTCAGCTACACTGTCAATTGCGACATAATCATCGGACCCGTCCAATTCCAGCGCACCGCCTATGGCCCCATTGGCTACCCACAGCCGATTACCACCAAGTATGCCATGATGGTCAAAGCCGGACGAATCATAGGCGATGCCGCCCTGACCTTCGTCAAACTTCCACCAGCCGATAAAAGCAGGGTCGTCAAGTATCTTGAAACCCCAGACCTCGCCTGGGTGCTTAGTTGTACCATCGGCCTCGACCTCATCGATACGCCAGTAGTAAATAGTGCCATTCTGAAGACCTTCGGGAGCATAGGTTTCATCCATCTGATTGCCCTTGAACGTGTCTCCAGTACCGGCAGCTACATCAGCTCGGCTGGTTCCTAAGTACACATCGTGCGTAGCCGCAGTGACACCAGAACCCCAGGTAAGGGGTGCGTCAGGGACCGCAGTTTTGTTACCATCAGGCGGATTGGGGTTATGGGCGGTAAAGGCCACTGCCGTAAAGCTCCAGACATTACCTGTGTGAGTTGTGGTGCCGTCAGCCTCAACCTCATCGATACGCCAGTAGTAAATGGTACCTGGAGTTAAACCGGGAACGTACCAGTACATCGCAAAGGGCATACGGTCCATATAGTCATCAGACCCTAAATCCGGATTCGTGCCGAAGTACACATCGTGGTACACGGCAGTATAGCCCTTCGTCCACTGTAAAAGCGGTGCGGGCCCACCTGTACCGCCATCAGGAGGGTTCGGATTCATGGCATACGACACGGTATATTCTATTCGCAGAAGTGGCGAATCAGAGAGAGCGCTTCGATTATCGACGGAGGGGTTTGTTTCGTCGTCCCTAATGAACAGTATCAGGGCGTTACCGCTGGCCCAACCCTCCTGGCCGATTATCTCCAGGATGACACTGGAGATATCCGGCGTTCTCGACGCGGGTGTTGCCGAACCGCTGCCCCACTCCGGTATATCGCTCCACTTCACCTCCGCGGTCGTCTTGGGACCTCTGACGGTATAAATGTCCTCATTGCCACCAAACGTGCCGGGATTGAGCTGCAAGAGACCATTGATGATGAGATTCACGGGCCCGCCGGTCAATTTCTCATTATCACCCGTGAACTGCACATTGGCGCTGGTGATCTTAGCGCCTTCTGGAATCTGGATATCCACGAAACGAAGGCATATTACTTGATAGTTACTCAAGTTGGCTTCGTCTTCCCACGGCATCTCGAGGTCGCTGCTGCTGCCATCGTCCGTCCCATTGTCAACTTGGGTGCCGTAGGCGATATAGTCTTCCTGAGTGTCGGTTGCCTGCCATTCGGACACGATGGCAGCGGAGACCGCATTTGAACTGACCAGGCTCAACACTAAAATAAAAGAAACCAAATAAAACAGCTTCTTAGACATAATAGTACTCCTTGCAAAAAAGTTAAATAATTATGCTCTGGCCACACACCAAAACATTTGTTGTTTTCAAAAAAACAACCAAAAATTCGCACCTTCACTAAATTCGGTGCCTGCCCAGGAAAATTCTTTCGACTTGCTGCTACCTCCTTCCATTAAAAACCAAATATTAGCTGTCAATTTTAAACGTAAAAATCTTAGCTGCCAACTGTTAAGTCTTGATTACAACTCTGCATCTCGCACACCTAACCTGCCCGCGAAGGTAATTCAATTTAAAATACCAACTTTTTCAGGAGTTTATCAAAAATCTACAGACTTATTCACTTTTATTTATATCAAATTAATCCTCTTCCCGTCAAGGAAAATCTCTGGATTAACTGGATTAAATAAGCACCGATTAAGCACTTGACTATTGCATTTCAGAGCGGTTTGCACCATAATATTGATATAGTACTTCAATTTGCTTAAAGCCAGGTGCTGCTGAGGTAAAGAAAGTTGGTGGAGAAAAAAATACCATGATGCCCGAGGGACCCCGCTTTGCGGGAATCCAACAAAAAGGCTTTACTCCGTTAGAATTTAAGATTCCCGGTCGGGAAAGAAGAACATTTCCCGAAAGACACGGGGAAACATACGTCCGGCAACAACACCGGAGTTTTCTAACAGGGTTTACCCTGATAGAGCTTCTGGTGGTTATCGCCATCATCGCGCTGCTTATGGCCATCATTCTGCCGGCATTGAATTCTGTAAAAAAGAAGGCTGCGACGACCGTTTGCCTGAGCAATACAAAGAACCTTGCCCTGGGTTGGTACGTGTACATGCAGGATAATGACGGCCGCATCATGAGCTCTGAAGACAATGGTGTAGAGCAGAACGGGACATACGTCGGGTGGATAGGGGTGCCTCGCAACTCAACCGGGAACCTGCTTAGCAATACTCAAACGAATCCTGCTGTAACAGACGAGGACGAGGTCCGAGGCATCGAAATAGGCCTGCTATTCCCGTACGTCAAGGAGCCGGATACCTATCATTGTCCCGCCGACAATATCCGAAAGAGCATGTATGATGGAACCAGTGTATTTGTCTCTTACGGGGTTCCTATGTGTTTATATGGTGCTCCGAATCCGAGCAACTCGCAATACAACTTGCAAATCAAGACGTTCGGTGAGATTACTTCCCCATCAAGGCGTTATGTGTTCGTCGAGAGTGCGGAGACGCGCAATTGGAACTCAAGCCATCATTTTGTGATGGGGGCCCCCGAGTACACAGGAACGACCAGATGGGGCTGGTGGGGACCAATGGCGGTCAATCATGGCGACAGCAGTGTTTTAGGGTTCTGTGACGGCCATTCGGAAGTGCGCAAATGGCGTGACCGCTTCACTATAGAGCGTGTGGACAAGTTGATTCGTGAAGGGGTTACATTGTACGGCATTGAATATCCACCCGAGGGTCAGACATTGGATATAGATTATATGGCCTCCGGCTGGGCATATCACTATAAAGGTGCAAAATAACCGGGTCAATGAGACTCTGGGCAGCGATGCCCTAAGGAATTAAGAGTTTTTGGTTCGCCGTACCTGTTAGTGCCAGCCCTTTCTCACCTGCGGGTCCAAGGCTTAAACCTGCGGCGCCCAACCATCCGACTGGCCGAGATGGATGAGCAATTTCAAGAACTACTGAAAAGTGGAATAAAGATATGGGCAAACAAAAAAGAAGACAATTTCTTAAGTAATATAGCTGAGGATGTTACCGAAACCAGAAACCTGGCTGATTCTAATCCCGATATCGTCAAGCGCCTCCCAAACCTGCACGAGAACTGGCAAAAAGATATCTACAATAAATAGCAAGGCCCCTTTGGCTACAAGAAAAAAACAAGGAAGTCCGAATAATCAAAATCTAAATGCTCAAAACTGTTTTGAACATCTGAATTTCGGATTTTGATACGCCTGTCAGTCCTAAGGACTCCGCCGTAAGGCGTCCTTTGGACTTACGGAGAAGCGTATGTATCCATATTGTTTCGAATTTCGGATTCCGTGCTTCGTACTTAAGCTGCGCTTAAGTTAATCGCTTCAGCTAAAGGCCTTTCGCAGAAGAGCAAGACTTTTCGGTATCGCGGTTTTATAATCCTCGTTGCCCTCAAATTCGAGTGACACATAGCCGTGGAAATTATATTTGTGCATAATCCGGGCAATGCGGGGATAATCCAAATCGAGAGAATACCACAGGCCGCCGCCATAGTAAGTCTTGGCGTGCATAAAAACCGTCTGAGGGGCGCACTGCTCGAGCTTGTCGTATGGGTCTTCGAGAAAATTACCCGTGTCGAGCAGCACCCGCAGCCAAGGTGAATCAATCGTATTTACTATCCTCAGCAGTCCCTCCGGTGTGCGGGCCAGGCCCCAGTGGTTTTCCAGCCCGAATATTACGCCACACTTCTCTGTCGTGGGCAGACATTTCTCAATGCTGTCAATAACCCACTTGAAGCCGTCCTCATCGGTGTATCCAGGCAGAGGCGCCTCGATGCCGCGCTTCTCCATCAAATCGTCAAAGCTCTTGCTCGTTCCCCAGGTCCCGGTATTCAGGCGCATAACGGGTATCCCGAGCTTGTATGCCAGCTCGATACACTTCAAGGTGTGGTCGATGTTCTTTTGCCTGTATTCCTTATCGGGCGAGAGAAAACGTTGGTGTATAGACAACCCGCAAAGGTCGATGCCGTTGATAACGGCACAGCGTTTGAGCTTCTGCAGATAATCATTGGACTGGCCCTCCATTTGCATGTGCAGTATCTCCACCCCGTTAAAGCCCATCTGTGCGGCCTCCTCAATGCAGGTCTCAATCGGCAGCTTCAGGTTTTCCTTGAACCGCCAGAAGGAATACGTCGAGACAGCCATCGGGTTAGGGCGGTGCGATTTTGTACTGCTCTCTCCGGCTAACGTTCGGGTAGTAGATGAAAAGGAACTAAGACCAAGGGCAGCCGTCGCTGCAACCGAACGGTTAAGAAATGTTCTGCGCTTAATAGATTTCATAATTTGTCCTTCCGAATATTCATTTTTTCATTACAAATTGACGACACTCCTAAATACACAAATATCAAAGCATCCTGTCCTCGAATTCCATCAGATATACGGACGGCTTTTAACTGCCGATGCGGCATTAATCTCAGCGGCTATCTGCGTAAACCTCGGTATTGCATAATCGAAGAAGCGTTTGTAGCCTTCACAAAAATAGCTTTCCCTGCCAAAGTTATCCCTGTCAAAGGGGGCCCTGTCTTTCATACAGCCGCCGCGACAGACCGCAAGGTTTCTGCAAACAAGACACTTATTACAAATATTCTGCTTGGCCCGGGCAAAGGTTCGCTTTGTGCCGCTGGCGGCCAGCTTTTCTATCGGCGTTTCAAAAATATTACCCAATTGCCACCTCGGCTCAACAAAAAAATCACAGCAGTAAGCATTACCGGTATGTTCAATAACAATGTATTGACTGCATTGCTTGTCGAATGTGCAAATCGTGTGCTTGCCCGTAACGTAATACGACAGGAACGAATCGAAATCGCGAATGCTCAGCTTCCGCGGCCCATATTCATACCAGCGGTCAAATATCCTGCACAAAAATTCGCCATACTGCTGCGGCGTAATCGAAAAATCAGTAATTTCATTCGTCACCGGGTCAAGCTCCACACAGGGAATAAACTGCAAATACCTTGTCCCAAGCCCAGCTAAAAAATCAAACACCTCGTCCGGCTGTTCCACATTTCTATCATTCAGCAAAGTAAGTGTATTAAATTCAACCTTATACTCCTTGCACTTTTCAATGGCCCGCATGACCTTATCGAACGTCCCTGAGCCGGAATGGTCGAGGCGATAGTAGTCGTGAAATTCTTTAGGCCCATCGATACTAACGCCGACAAGAAACTTATTTTCATTCAGGAACCGGCACCATTCATCATTCAGTAAAATGGCGTTGGTTTGCAGTGAATTGCCTACATCCTGGCCGGGGCTGCCGTATTTCTTTTGTAATTCAACCGCTTTTTTATAGAAGTCAAGACCCATCAGCGTCGGCTCACCACCCTGCCAGGCAAAACCCGCCAACGGAAAACGCAACTGCATATAATCCTTAACAAGTCTCTCAAGCACCTCATCGCTCATTCGCTGTCTGCCCTGGCCGACCTCAGGCGCCCGGTGCTTGTAAAAACAATATTTGCAATCAACGTTGCAGTCTGAACCTGATGGCTTGATTAAAAGAGTAAAAGGCTGCATTATTTGCTGAGTCCCTGAATCATCCTGCTCAATTTCTTCACTACCTCTTTATTTTCCGGCCTCTCGGAAATAAACACAATCTCCACCAGGTCAACAGAATGGTCATACAACATTCGTGCGTACACCTTGTTTTTCTTGTCACGCCATTCGGTGTAGAGATACCGGTCAGTCTTGCATTAAGTCTCTTTTTTTCCTACGTTACCCTTTTCCGTGGCAAACAGATGTCACGGCATCGTAAGCGCCGTCGCCCCTAACCCCACAGCTTTCAAAAAATTTCGACGATTTAAGTTTTCATTCACTACAAAACCTCTTCTGCATCAATATTGCTATTCAAGCATATCCTCTGAACTAAATTATCTTTGTATTGTTTGTATTACTGAGACACCTGCCAAGTCACCACTAACCAAAAAAGGCCGGGGACCTACAACAATCGAGAGCCTGTCCGGAAAAAATTCACTTTTTCTGTCAACCCAGTCACGAAATCCCCAGCCGCTTTCGTAAGGTTTGTGTCCAAGCTTGTGAATCGTCAGACGTCTCGGCGGAAATTTCGTATGCAAAATCACCTGGCGCTCCTTATCATCAGAAGACCACAAGGCCCAGACATCAAGCTCTTTATGCCTGAATCGAAGACACCAAAGATTATCATCCTTTATTTTTAAACGTTCGATATATTCACCTTGCGCTATTAGGTCGGAGACATCGGCCATCACGTAGTAGTGAGGTTTTGGAGTCAGGTCGGGCCGAACAATCCCAAAATTATTTTCGTTGTACTCGGGCCTCCAGCCGTCATCCTGAAAATCGTACCACCAAAGACCCCTGAAAGATGGTGACGTGCGTGCAAGAAGATACAATCTTGCCAGATACGAAGCGGACAATTCCAGCTCGGTACCGCTTTTGCCGATGTGAGTGGGCCAGCCCATCTCCGTAACATAGAAAGGAACATCTTCACCGTTGTTATATTTTCGCAGCATTTTCTGCACATCAGTCATCCAAGCCGAACACGCTTCCGGGGAACGCTCCGGGAATTTGCTGCTGTAGTTATAGCTGTGAATTGATACGGCATCACAATAATCGAGGGCGCCAAGCTGAATAATCTTTTCAAACCAGCCTTTATTTACTCCCCCGCTGGTGCAGCCGCCCGCTATGACAATTGCCTTCGGCTCAACAGCCTTGATGCGCGGATAAACAGCCTTTAGCAGCTTGAAATAATCCTCTGGAGAACCACCAACGTTATATGGTTTCCTCAGGCCGATTCCTATGTCCCATTCATTCCATATCTCGTAGAGTAGGACGTCTTTCCCAAAATGCCGAACCACAAACTCAGCATAACGACAAAACCCATCAATCGCCTCGGCCGACTTCGGACGGTCACCGTCATCATAAAAGCGATTGGCATAATCAAGTATGAGCATAACATCTAATCCGTCAGCACTGGCCTGTCGAACATATTTATTTATTAACTCCGGCATAACGAGCTTGCCTTTTTCTCTTTCCAGGCTCGACCAGGTCGCCTCATCACGGATTGCACCGATGCCGGCATTTTTCATACTCTCGATGTTCATCTCCACTATACCTTTGTCCTGACTAAAGTGCGTGCAGACTCCGACGTAGAAACCTTCAGCCGATTTTCCCGTTGAGGATAGTCCGTTAGCAATTGCAGTCTCGCTCAACCTAACCCAAAACATCAACAATGCAACAATCAAAAATTTGATAAAGCGGATTTTATCGTGCATAAGGTTCTCCTCAATATTAGATTCAAAATAAATCTTCTCCCCCTGACGCGAAAATGTATCATAAATCGGCCTGCAACGCCATTATTTTTTCAATCATTGTATGACTGCAATCTTGTAATCATTTTTGGATGCGCAGCCTGATTCTATCAGCCGAACGGGTGTGTCTGGCAGCAGAGCCGTCCTCAATAGCCGCTGCTATCTGCATAAACCTCGGTATTGTATAATCAAAAAAACGCTTATAACTCTCACAGAAATAACTTTCTCTGCTATCCTCAGCGTTCAAACGGACCCTGTCTTTCATACAGCCGCCCCGACATATATTAAGGTGGCTGCAGACAAGGCATTTATTACAAAGATTTTGCTTATCGCGAGCAAAGGCACGTCTTTTACCGCCGGTGGCAAGCTTCTCTAAAGGCGTTTCAAGAATGTTGCCCAATCGCCACTTCGGCTCAACAAAAAACTCACAGCAAAAGGCATCGCCGCTGTGCTCGACAACAACAAAACCCGCGCACTGCTTGCTGTATGCGCAAATCGTGTGCTTACCCATAACGTAGTAAGTTACAAACGAATCAAACTCACGAATATTCAGCTTACCCGGCCCATACTCGTACCAGAGGTCAAACAGTCTGCACAAAAAATCGCCGTATTGCCTCGGCGTGATTGAAAAATCCGCAATTGTATTTGTCGCAGCCTCCGCCTCAACACAGGGAATAAACTGCAAATAAGTCAGCTCGTTTTCGATTAAGAAATTAAAAAGCGTCTCCGGATGCTCCACGTTTTCATTATTCAGCAAAATAAGGGCACTAAATTCAACTTGATGTTTCTTGCAGTTTCCAATTCCTTTCATTACCCTCTCAAAAGTACCCGACCCGGAATGGTCAACGCGATATTTATCGTGAAATTCTTTCGGCCCGTCGATACTTACCCCGAGAAGAAATTTATTGTCATGCAAAAACCGGCACCAGTTATCATCAAGTAAAACGCCGTTGGTTTGTAGGGTATTGCTTACCTCCTGGCCGCTGCTGCCGTACTTTTTTTGTAACTCCACCGCCCTCCTAAAAAAATCCACTCCCATCAACGTTGGCTCACCCCCCTGCCAGGCAAAGCCAACCACCGGAAAGTCTAACTGCATATAATCTTTGACGAGTTTCTCAAGCACCCCATCGCTCATTCGCTGCCTGCCCCGTCCAAACTCCGGCGCACGGTCCTTATAGAAACAATACCTGCAATCAATATTGCAATCTGAACCGGATGGCTTGATTAAAAGAGTAAACGGCTGCATTGTCTCTAATTTCTTCGCTCAAGCGTAATCTGCTGGCCGGCTAACATTTGTATATGAAGCTCATTATTAACTTTTCGCACCGCGTCTTTTGGAATTCCTTCCACATTGAACTGCGAGTCCTGAAATGGATTCTCAAGGTGGCACATTCCCCCTTTCTCCGCAAATATCTCGACGCGCTGTGTCAGTCCTTTGCGCCGTTTAGCCGAGACAAGAAACGCCCCTTCTGCCCTGAGCGTAGTAAAAGAAACATCCTTCCAGGTTACAGGAATAGCCGGAAAAACTCTGATGGTCCCGCTGTAGCTTTGCAAAAGCATCTCCTGCAGGCCAGCCGCGGCGGCGAAATTACCTTCCAGTGTAAATGGACGGTAACGAAATTTCGAATATCCTTGGATGGATTGGTCGCCGTTACAATGAAAACTGTTACGCAGACAAAAAGCGGTAGAAAATATCTCAAGTGCCTTCTCCGCCCTTTCGCCGTCACGTGCCCGCGCTGCTATGTTCGCCAGCCAGCTAAAGCTGTAACCGGTCCACAAGCTGGTCCCCTTTTGCTCAAGGTCGGCCAGAGAAGCCTTGATGATAGAGCGGTCTTCCTGTCCATTTTCCCAGCGAATTAGTCCTAACGGATGAATCGCCATCAGATGTGAAAAGTGACGATGTGACTCCTTCAATGGATAATCCTTCGCAATGAGCATCTTCTTACTCTGAGGGTCAATCGCAAAATCAGGCATCTCACCAAGCACTTTACGCCAATGCTCAGCTTCTTTGCTTTCACCAAGCTCATCAGCAAGCTCAGCCGTTTTCTCAAATGCCCACCGCGTCAACGCAATATCGTAATTTGTCATCGTCGGGAACCATGCATCCAGGCGGTTATCGTTAATCTCAGGTGAAGAGCTTAAAGGAAGAGTTCGCTTGCCGTCCGTGCCCTTCTCTGTAACCGCCTCAAGGAAAACTGCCGTTTCTCTCAACCACGGATAGGCGCGTGCTCGAAGAAATTCTCTATCCATACTATATCGCCATTGCAGGTAAAAATGGTGCCCCAGCCATGCAGCCGTTGTTGCCGAATGCGTGTACTGGTGCCAGCCGCCAATCTGTTTTTGCTCCAAGTCAGCCGTCATCGGAACATTCAGGCCCGGCAAATCAAAGAACCGCTTTGTCCAGGCCTTCGCGTTTTCTCTTGTATCCCACAGCCAGTTGACAAATCCAAGCGCCCCTCCAAGCTGATTACCGCTGTAAGCAGGCCAGTAGCTCAGCTCGGTGTTCAGGTCGTGGTGATAGTCTCCCTTCCAGGGTGGAATCTTTCCATTGTCTGCTGTCCACGGCCCCTGCAGGGTGATTGGCGATGTGTCAGCTCTGGTCGCTGAACCGAATTTGTACATCTCAAGATACCACTGCCTTTCAATGACGGAATTCGGCACCTGGACCGAAGACCTCCTCCAGAATAAGTCCCACCACTTACTATGCGCAATAACTGATTTAGCAAATCCCGCTCTAACGGCCTTTTCACAATTCTCACGGGCCTTCTGCAGAGGCTCCTTTGATTCGTTCGACGTCGTAATCGACCAGGCCCCCAGCCATTTTCCCTCTTTCTCCTCCCAGGCGACCACTACTGCATACTTAAATCCTCCCCAGCCTTCCTGTAGATAGCCTGTCCAGCTATCACCGACGGATTCAATCGGTGCGTTGTATCTCAGGCTTGCCAGGTCCCCGGCACTGATTTTGCCGGGCCCGGCCTCATCTGTAATCTCGCCTGCAAAAGGCGGGGCCAGCAGCTTGAGTCTAACAGGTTCAGCCGAACGGATATGAATCATACCCACAGGCTCTCTCGCATGGATAAAAACAGTTGCGATACCTCCGCCTCTGAGCTGGACCGTCGCCATCGCCTTGGCGAGTTCCAGCGACGCCTTCTCAAAGACCGGATTATCACCAATTGTCAGCTCGATACGACCGGCCGGTATCTTAGTCGGACCGGCATTTCCATAAGGCTCATCATAAAGGCGGTGAAGGTCTGACAATCGTCCTTCTTTCACCCACCGGCGCATCGTCTGGTAGGAGTATTCTTTTGTATGAAATTCAGGCACCGGCCGAAGGTCCCACAAATCGGTCCTGTCAAGAGATACCTTCAAAGGCTCACCGTCACCCCATACCAGAGCACCAAGCAATCCATTACCCAAAGGTATTGCTTCGTCCCATGTCTGAGAAGGACTATCGAATTGCAAGCCATGTTCCGGCAGCGGATTCCCAAACAGCTTGAATGCACAACCGATAACGATAATTACTATTGAAAGAGCTTGATGCACACCTGGAAAATCATACAGCTTCAAAAGCATATCCTCTAATATCAATTATTCTTCTGCTGTTTTGTGCTTTTCCAACCATTTTTGTGCCCACTCCTTGGCCTGTTGGGGCTTCTGCAATATCCCCTCTAATTGGGCAATGTACAGCTCCTCCGACAATTGCCCCAAAGCAGGCCCCGGTATGGCACCTAATCGAATCAAATCGTGGCCGTTAAGCAGCGGCCTCGGCCTTAGTTCAACATCACCTAATGCCCGAATCCGCTTACGCAAATTCACTAATGCAGCAGTACCTTCTCCACTGTCACCTTTAGCCTTCTGAATCGCTCTTTGCAACTCGTAAAGGTCCCAGAAATATGGCTCGGCCAAAATCTTCTTCAAGCCGGCCAAGGACATTCGTTCGTCGAGCAGTATGCCTCTGTTTGCTAATAAAAATTTTATATGTTTGGTCTGACTTCTGCTTAGTTTCAAAACCCGACACTTCTCAATTGCGAATTCCGTTTCGCAGCCGGCAAAAAAACACGCCAGCGCCAATGCAAAATCAACCTTTTTTCGCAATTGACCTAATACCTCAATTGCCGCTTGTATATGTTTGGAAGACAATCCTGGAAAGACCGTCTCAGCCAATCCGCTTTTAAACAGCATCGGCGCCCCCGCAGAGCGGTTAGGATTAACGAGTATGCCCTCCAATTCGATTGAGATGCGTTCGCCGCTTATTTTAGCAATATTTTTTACATTGCTGCAAATCGCCGACCACGTCAACGGCTCAATCGCAAAACCAAGCTGGGTTGAAAACCGCACCGCCCGCAGCATCCGCAGATAATCTTCGCTAAATCGCTCGGCGGGCCTGCCGATAGTCCGCACTATCTTTGCTCTAAGGTCGGCCTGTCCATCGACATAATCTATCACCTCTTTTTTCAGAGGGTCATAAAACATCCCGTTGATAGTAAAGTCTCTTCGGCTGGCATCTTCAGCGGCATTGGCAAACTTAACCACCCCGGGGTGTCTGCCATCAGCATAGTCGGTTTCGGTTCTGAACGTGGCTACTTCCACCTTTCGGTCTTCGACCAACACAATGACCACACCAAATTTTGCTCCGACCTTCAATGTGCGTCTGAACAATCCGATTACGTCTTTGGGCTGTGCAGCCGTAGCAACATCATAGTCTTTGGCGCGTTGGCCTAACAGCATATCGCGCACGCAGCCCCCGGCTAACAACGCCTGAAAACCGTTTCGCCGCAATCGCTTAATTATCTTTATAGCCGCCTGTTTGTTTGTCATTTGTCTCACATCTCGTATTGTGTACATCACAGAAATCCGAATATCGAAATTCGCCACAAGCTCAAAGTGACTAAAGCTAAAAAGAAAGATAACTTTAGCTCACTTTAGTTCACTTTAGTTCACTTTAGGCACTTTAGCTCACTTGATTTTGTTTCGTATTTCGTATTTCAGATTTCAAATTCCTCCTTGTCTTTTTTCATTTCGCTTTTGCTCAGTATGGTTACCGCCATCGTCCCCCACTGTCGCCGCTCTATTACTCGAAATTCTCCATATTGTTCTAACAAAGACACCTTTTGGTCGGTCCTGACAACGACAATTCCGTCGCCGGCCACCTGCTCACCCAACAAATTTAGCAAACCGCCCAAAGCTGAATCAGCCTGCACATCCCTTGTAGCCGCATAGGGCGGGTCAATAAAGACAAGGCCATATTTTCCCCGGCTGAAATCAGCCGCTGCTCCAATCTTAAAAGCGTTTGCCCTTATAACTTTTGACTCTTTAACAAAATCGGCTTTTTCTATGTTCTTATTTAGAACCGAAATAATCTTCGGGTCCCGCTCAACGAAAGTAACAAACTCCGCCCCTCTGCTCAAGGCTTCAAGACCCAGAGAGCCGACCCCGCAGAATAAATCGGCTGCTATCGCACCACTCGGAAGGTCATATTTATAAAGAACGCTGAAAAGCGACTCTTTAACTCTGTCCGTAATCGGCCGGGACACCTTCGTCTTAGGGCTAAGCAATCTCATCCCTCGTTTTGAACCAGCTATGATTCGCATTTTGGGACAGGTACAGCTCCTACCTTTTTGTCCAGTAGTCAACCACAAGAACTTTATCCAGGTGTGGGCCTAACATTTCGCCGAACTCCTTGTGGGCCGGATGTGGCAGATACTTGGCCCTATCGGCTTCACTCCGGAACGTCACCATAAAACAGTGAGTAAAGCCCTGCTGAAGATTCTCCACGCTTACATCGGTGCCCCACTCGAAATCACATATCGCATCGACTTTACCCGGCAGCGCACGGAATGCGTTCTCAATTTCCCTTATCTGTTCTGTGGAGGTGCCGTCCTTGAACTTAAACAGCACGACATGGCGCAGGACCTGTCCGGATTCGCCCTCTATGTCACACTCATTTGTGTGGACACTCACAACACAGCCGGCCAAAACAACCGCCCCCACCATCAGATACAAAACGTTTCTAAGCATAATTAGTTATCTCCAATAATTTTTCCGTTACATGGCTCACAAACAATATATGCGCTTCCTCAAAACAGAGCCGCGACCGTAAGGAAGCGGTAACTGCCCTCTTCGGAACAAGGGATTTTATCAGCAAAGCCTTCTGGCGTCCATCCTATTATCATCAAAGCAAAAGCTCACTGATTTGAACGGCACACCGTCGAAACTTATCGGCAGGTAACGTTACAGTCTGCCATTTCGGACTGCGGCGTTTCATAAACGAACAATAGTCCTCTAATTTCATGGTAAAAAATATATACCTGTCTGTGCCAAAATCAAAGACATCCCTGCCGTCAAAATCAACGTCGATGTTCTCTATCTTATAGACAAAGACGAAGACAGCTTGATAAGCCGGGCCGAAAACCTGCTGCCATTTTACCAGGCCATTGACGTCCTCAGTTGTAACCCAGCATTCAAAGCCCGCTAATTTGGTCAGGCTGGTGCCCTTGAACTTTCTGCCCTTTACCTCAGCAATTATTATTTGTCCATTGGCCGGATATACCAAAAAATCGAAGCTCTTGACCTTGCAGCGCGCAAAGGCCGTCCGCTTTTGTTCATCTATCGCAATGTATTGAATTCGATTCTCAATCAGCCAATTCTGGAAGGCCCGCTCATAGTGATTTGGAAATGAATCCTTCATCTCAGCCCAGTCCTTCTCACCGCTCGCCGGCCGGAACATCATAGTCGCTTATCAAGGCGCCTCAGCTTCAAATGCTATTTGCCGGCCACGAACAAAAGCGGAACCAATTCATTCAAGTATCGCCGCCACAGCCGCCATTCATGTCCGCCGTCCGTGATGTGGGCGACGTGCTTGATATTGTCGCTCTTCAATCGCTCGATAAACTCCTGGTTTGTCTCGAAAAGGAAATCCTTCCTGCCGCACCCGACCCACAGAAGATTAAGCTTCTCGTTTGTCACCTTCAGTTTGGCTAACAAGTCATTGAACTGTTGGTCTCGTGGCACAGCCGAGCTAAAAGCACCTACCCACCCGAAAAGTTCAAGATTGCCTAACCCGACGGTCAGCGCCTGCCCACCGCCCATCGAAAGCCCTGCTATCGCCCGGTCTTTTTGGTCTCTGCTCACGCGATAGCGTTCCTGGACATAAGGGATTACATCCTCAATCAGGTCTTTCTCAAACGCTCCATAGTTCCCAATACTTCGCATATCAGGAGGCGCCGAAGGTGTATGCCCGTACGGCATCACAATAACCAGCGGCCTGGCTTTGCTCTCGGTGAGCAGATTATCTACTATCACATTGGCCCGGCCAACCACAGTCCACGCATCCTCACAGTCGCCCATCCCGTGCAGCAGATAAAGAACGGGGTATCGGACATTTTCGCCCGTCTCGTAACTCGGCGGCGTATAGACATAAAGCCCCCGTGTAACACCGAGTGACTTCGACCGGTACTTGTGTATGTGGATTGCACCGTGAGGCACCTGCTGCTCTTGAAAGAACATCGGCTCTTTGCCAGGTATCTCGACCAGGTTCTTTGAGTTCCTGAGCCAAACCTTCAGCCATGAATTGGCAGGGTCAACTATCTCAAGACCATCCACAACAAAATTATACTCGTAAATCTCCGGCTTAGCCGGACCCAAAGTTACGCTCCACACCCCAGTCTTGCTTCTTGTCATAAGTCGCAGCCCCTGTGCAAACTGAACGTTCACACCAACACGTTTGGCATTCGGCGCATTCAGCCGAAATGTCACCCGGCCGTCGGAATGAATCTCTGGAGATACAAGAATTTGTCGTCGCGAAGCTGCTGCTTCGAGCTGCGAAGCCGAACAAGCCAAAACCAATATTAAGAGAACCACCCACGCTGACTTAAAAGCTCCCATTTTCTGACCTCCAAACAATTCTTATATGCTATTATTGTTTCAAGTTCGAATTTTTGAATTGTCATTCATGCGAAACAGACTTAATCAAGACTTCAACCGAGACATAAACTCATCATAGTCCACAAGCTCCTGCTCACCGCTTGCCATGTCTTTTATCACAAGCTGGTTGTTTTGAATCTCCTCGCCAATGATTATACACTTCTTTGCATTTTGAGCCGAAGCAACTTTGAGCTGTTTGGAAAGACCACTAAGTGGTTTGTAGCTGAAATTTGCGGATAAATCCATTGACCGCAATTTCGCTGTAACCTCATATAACTTTTTTGAGAAAACGTTATCTGCTAAAGCAATAAAATAGTCAATTTGTCTCTTAGCTATATTTTTGTCAACTAATCCTTTCTCCCTGAGCAGGATTTCCAACACACAATCCCCCATACCCATACCAGTAGCAGTTTCCGATGGACCATCGAAATCTCTCAGTAGGTTATCGTACCTACCTCCACCACAGATTGCTCGAAGTTCACCAGTAGTGTCATGAATTTCAAATACAATACCGGTATAGTAAGCCAGACCGCGAACAATACTTGGCTCATACTTACAAAAATCGCCAACGCCCATAAGACCAAGACAAGATAAAACTTGAATTATTTCATTGTAAGCTACAAATTCGTCATCTTCGGCTTTAACCAATTCTTCAAGTTGCGGCATTGAATCTACAGTCATAAAATCTATTATCTTATTAACTGTCTTTTTATCTGGAACCTGTTCTTCAAGGATTTGCTCAAAGGTTTCAGAGGGCAATTTGTTCTTTTTATCAAGCACAGAATATATAGCTTCTAACCGGTCCGCGGGTATACCTAATCTTATCAGGAAAAGAGCTAATAACTTCCTGCTGGAAATTTTTACTTGTATATCTTTATTTGTAAGGCCAACCATACGTAGATAATCTAACGTTGTAAAAATGATTTCTGCATCAGCGGTGCTTTTGTCTTCGCCGATTATGTCGATATTCCACTGGAAGAACTCGCGCAGCCGGCCTTTCTGCGGACGCTCGGCCCGAAACAACCTCGGCACCGAAAACCACTTTATAGGCCTGGGCAGCGAATTAATTCGCTGGTTGACCATCCTTGCCAGCGTCGGAGTAATTTCAGGCCTTAAAGCCAGCTCTCTGCCGCCCCTGTCCTGCAGTGAGAAAAGCTGCTCGACAATCTCATCGCCGCTTTTTATCTGAAACATCTTCAGATACTCAAATATCGGCCCATCATACTCTTCAAAGCCGTTGCGGACGGACACCCTCTTCCAGCCGTCGATTATCCAGTTTCTGACAGCCATCTCCGAAGGATAAAAATCCCTTGTTCCTTTTACCGGCGGTATCTTCATTGCTTTCTCTTTTTCTTTTTCTTCTTCTTTGCCTTTTGTTTTTTGCTCACGTTATTGTCGAATTTTATCTTCACATACTCTTCCATTTGCTTATCGCTGGTAAAGTGCAGCTCATAGTCGTATTCACCCTTAACGAAATCGCAGTCCGCGTGGCGGTATCCTCTGCATATCCTCGGCCTTTTATCGTAAATCCTGCACCGATTGTCTTTTTCCGACAGGTGCTTGCATTTGTTTTCTATGTTAATATACCAGTCGCCGTCCTCTACGAAGACCGTTATACCTTTATGGCACAGAAACCACCTTATGTCATCGTAATCTCCCTTATCTTCAGGCGTATCAATCGGCAGCGCAAAATACCGGCAGCACAATCCCGTGCACTTATCACATTGACCTTTCTCAGCCATTACAACAAAATCCAAATACACCAAACACTTTTCTATCCGCTAAAAAACGTAAATATAAGCTATTACCCATCAGACGTCAAGAAAACCAAAATTCCCGCCCACCCTTTTTGCAATTATGGATGGAATTACATCTGCCCAGGCAAATCTCCAAAATCTTGCCCATGTAGCTTGCATTTCCGTTGCTGATTGTGTTATAATTATGGCAGATAGCAAACCAGAGAGACCCAACATATCTGAAAGAAAAAATGTCGGTTTAGAAGGAGTTTCGACATGAATACAAAAAAAGGTAATTTGATGCTTACATTTGTCCTCTCAATAGTGCCCGTGATTGTCGGAATACTTATGCTCATATTTAGTGGCAGTGCCTATGAGAAAACTGTAGGGTTGGCAATGGCACTAATTGGCCCTGTCGTGATATGGGGAGTTTATGGGTGTGCATTTTTTGTTTTTAAGGGATAAGGGCTTTTTCTGTTCTTAGAGGCTTTAGAGATAAGTCCTGTGTACGAATAAGAAAATTAAAAACTCTCTGCATGAATGGATGAGAAGGTTTAAAGACTACTGAAAGACAAACACACAGGAAAGCTACAGCATTATGCGAAAACAAAACGGATTTACGTTAATAGAGCTTTTGGTTGTCATTGCCATCATTGTGCTACTGATGGCCATCTTGATGCCCACGCTGCAGCGGATTAAGAAACAGGCAAAGGCCGTTGCCTGTCAGGCTAATCTGAAACAATGGGGCATTATACTCGATGCATACACGGGCGATAACAATGACCGATTCTTCCGGGGAATGGTGGACGGCTGGTGGAATGACTGGATAGAGATTCTGGAGCCGTTCTACGGTAAAATAGGAGGATTAACCTGCTGCCCGTTAGCTACCAAAACGGTTGGGAAGGGAGGCCAGGGAGTATTTACAGCCTGGAATGATGAGGAAGGTGATTACGGCAGCTATGGTTTAAGCGCCTGGGTTTGTAATGCAGACCCCGGTGCCGTTTTTGGCGATGACCTTTACTGGAGAACACCCACTGTCGGAAATGCAAAAAATGTACCCGTGTTTTTAGATTGCCGGGCGATTACAGGCTGGCCGGACCACACTTCTATACCGCCAAAGTACAATGATGAGCCACCCCAGGCAATTTCGCTGACCGAACAAATGAAAAATTTCTGCATCAACAGGCATGGCGGCGGAGAGACAAACGGTCTTTTTATGGATTGGTCTGTCAGAAATATTGGGCTTAAAGAGTTATGGACTTTGAAGTGGCATAAAAACTTCAACACGGCAGGCCCCTGGACCAAAGCCGGCGCCATAAAGCCCGAAGACTGGCCGCTATGGATGAGAAACTTTAAAGATTATTAAAAACAAGCTCACAGGAAAGACGCAGCATTATGGGTAAACAAAAAGCATTTACGTTAATAGAGCTTTTGGTTGTCATTGCCATCATTGTGCTACTGATGGCCATCTTGATGCCCGCATTGCAGCGAATTAAGAAACAGGCAAAGGCGGTCGCCTGTCAGTCGAACCTCAAACAGTGGGGCCTTTACTTTTCGATGTACACAGACGAAAACAACGGTTATTTCCATAGAGGCTGGAACATCGGCCCGGACACGCAGGCCAGCTGGATGGCTGTGCTCCGGCCATACTACATACACAACCAGGAACTATGCTGCTGCCCTACAGCCACGAAACCTTACGACCAAGGCTGGCAGGTCCCGTTTGCAGCCTGGACGAACTTTTACGATGAGTTCGGCAGCTATGGAATTAATATATGGGTTACTAATCCACCGCCGGGCCAGGAGGGTGGCAAGCCCGCTGCACACTACTGGAGAAGCCGCGATGTCAAAGGCACAAATAATATACCGCTGTTCCTGGACGACCTGTGGTGGGACACTCGCCCTCACCACACTGATGAACCTCCCTTATTCGAAGGCCAGAGAGACGACTGGACTACAAACGCTATGAAAATGCTCTGCATCAACCGGCACAACGGGTTTGTCAATAGTGTTTTTGTGGACTTCTCTTCCAGAAAGGTCGGACTCAAGGAGCTGTGGACCTTGAAGTGGCATCGCGAGTACGACACCACCGGCCCCTGGACACAAGCCGGCCTCGTCCAATTATCCGACTGGCCCGACTGGATGAAAGGATTTAAAGATTATTAAAAAACAAGCTCACAAAAAACGCAGTATTATGAATAAACGAAAAGCCTTTACCCCGTTAGAAATTAAGATTTCTGAACGGGAAAATGGAAAATTTCTAATGGGGTTTACATTAATAGAGCTTTTGGTGGTAATTGCTATTATCGCATTATTGATGGCAATCCTGATGCCAGCATTGGCACGCGTAAAGGAACAGGCAAGAACTACAGGTTGTCTGGCGAATCTCAGACAGTGGAACTTTGTCAGTGCAATGTATACCGAGGACAACGATGGTAAATTCTGGTCTGGCTATGATTCTACAGGTTATTGGTGGCCGTGGCAGTTAGAACGTAAGCTTTTAGATTGGAAGATGAATAAAACCTGGTTTTGTCCGACGGCAAAAAAACCGATAATTGACGAAAATGGCAATCAGGCACCTACGTTAAATATCTTTAACGCCTGGGGTATCTTCCGGGGGAACCACGGAGGGCGCGATGCGCCTCCAAGCGGTGTGGCCGGAAGCTACAGCATCAATGGCTACGTTCTTACTATACCTACCGATTCTGCATTTTACGGAGGCATGCCCGCTAGTGAGGGATGGAGGACGCCTAACGTGGCTGGCGCAGGCTATATACCACTGTTTATGGATGCGCTCCGTTTTGACCTGTGGCCGTTAGAAACCGAATCTCCTGCTGAGTACGAATTCGCGGCCTGGTCCAACAATGAGATAAGCCGATGCTGTATTAACCGACACGTGGGCTTTGTTGGCTGTTCTTTCATGGATTACTCTGCCAGAAAGGTAGGACTTAAGGAGTTGTGGACGTTGAAGTGGCACAGGAAATACAACACGGCAGGCCCCTGGACTAAAATGGGCGGCGCCCAGTCAGATGAATGGCCACAATGGATGAGAAACTTTAAAGAATACTGAGAACCCTCGCATAAATTTTCAGATTACTCTGTAGAAAAGACCGCATGTCATTTCGACCGAAGCGATGCTTGGCATCGCGAAGTGGAGACACGAAGTGGCGATAGCTAAATCTATTAAAAAACAAATTTCCCAACTTGCCTTGGTTGGACCTTTCCGCCAAAGGCGGACTCAAAATGACATCTATAATGTTTTCTATAAAGCATTCTCAGATTACGCATTTTTCTCATCCCCTCCAGGGACGCTGTCTTTCCATTTTGCCTGACAATATGTCCTTCGCGACAAGCACATCTTCGATGATTTGAAAATCGAACATCCCAACGCAGAGAAAATCAGCCCCGTTTTCAAAAGCATATTTGAAACCGTCTCTGGGATGGATAGCCCCTGCCGCCAACACCTTATAAGCAATCCAGGGCTTCGTCACCGTCTTCATAAACTCGACAGTCTTATCAGGCTCCTTGTCCCAGTAATTGTCCTCGCTGTAGTTATCAATAACATCCTTATTTTGTTCAGGCCGACGCGTGGACCAGTAATTGGTGCTGTGGTGCGTTTTCATATAGAAATCGGCTTCGATGCCGGCTTTCTCACACGCCATAGGCGTCCGAAGGTTATGTCCGCCAACACCGGCGATAACTCCATTTTCTTTGATGAATTCCACTATCTTTCCAATCAGGTTGGTCTTGCCGTTCCTGGCCCAGTCGTCCCCGATATTACCAATCAAAAAAGCCCCGGCCGCTCCATTATCAATAGCTCTTTTCACATCACCTGTAAGGTCATTTGTCTCCGCAATACATTGTGCGAGCCACTGAATCTCACCGCCCCTTTCGTCACGATACTTCTTGAGAAGTCCGGCCGAGCCGGTGCCCGTAATAATCGTATTTATCCCGTTTTCTTCGCATATATCGAGAGTCTCGATAATCTTTTCATCCGTAAAATAGTGTTTCAGCAAAGAAGACACATAAATCAAATCTCTGCTGTGCGCATATCCACCGATAAGATTTCCCCCGCAGATTATCCTGCTAATCTTAACATTACCAATCCTGCCCATTGGCAAACCCTTGACCGAATCCGTGGGCTGCTTACCCGGCCTCCTCATTTGCGCTAATAAAGCCTTCTCTTCAAGACTCAATGCTGAAGCAACGGCAGCAGAGGTTAATATAGATTTTTTGACAAACTCTCGGCGGTTCAAATTCTTAGACACTTTCCCTATTCTCCTTGTATTTTGTCAAACTTGAATATGTGATTTGTCATTCCTGCAAAAGCAGGAACCCAGAAATATCATTAATATAATGTAACCCAACATTACAAACAAATTCAATCGTGACAGTCAACTACCTGCTGTTAATTTTGTTACGCCCTCCAGGGTCGTCGTCTGTTCATCTCGCTTGATAACGCCTCCTTTGCAATCAGCACATCTTCGATAATCTGAAAATCGAACATCCCAACACACGCAAAATCAGCACCATTTTCAAAGACATACTTAAAACTGTCCCTCGGATGAATGGCACCCGCCGCCAACACCTTAAAAGCAATCCAGGGCGTGTCTAATGTCTCCATAAACTTAATCGTTTCTTCGGGAGTTCTGCTCCAGATATTATCATTCTCAGGCTGAATCTTAGCCGACCAGTAGTCATGCCGATGCAGCGTCTTGACCCAGAAATCGGGTTTTAGACCCGCATTGACACAGGCATTGACCGTATCTAAGAAATGTGCCCCCAATCCGCCGGGTACGCCCTGCTCCTTGATAAATTCCAGTGCTTCACCCAATAAGTGGACCTGCCCCTTTTTGACCGCCTCATCGGCCAGCCCGCCCTGTATATACGCCGCATGAACTCCGCTATCGACCGAACGTTTGATACCGGTCTTCATGTCCGGGCCCGAGGCACAATCTGATATCCACTGAATCTTCCCGCCTCGTTCATTCCAGTATTTATTGATGACCCTGTCGGAAACGGGATTAGTCAAAATCGTATTGATGCCGTTCTCCTCGGCCAGTTCCAACGTCTCAAAGACCTTTTTATCCGTATGATAAGCCACGACCAAAGAGGATACGTAAGTCAGGTCTCTGCTGTGCGCCCAGCCGCCGATTAGATTCCCCCCGCAGATTATCCTGCTAATCTTAAGCTTACCAATCCTGCCCATTGGCAGACCCTTGACCGAATCCTCCGGCGCTTTACTCGGCTTCTCCATTTGCGCCAGCAAAGCCTTCTCTTCAAAACCCAAGGCCCCCGTAACAGCGGCCGAGGCAACCAGAGACTTCTTAAAAAACTCTCGACGATTCATATCTTTCAACATTTCTTTGTACTCCTATTATTCTTTAATATCTATTTTGATGGGTGGCAGCCCCAAGCGAGTCCCGCACCAATTAGGAGTGAACCTACTCGTCTTTCGCGAAGTGCTTCGCCGAAGCAGGAAGCTCAATTGGTTTGGGATTCCTCCGGAACTTTAATCTGCGCCATCTCTTCTTCTGTGAATTTACTATTTGCAATCGGCCCAGCCTCCCAGCACTGCTCTAACTTGCCGGGCTTGGGCTTTTGGACCGGAATAATGAAAACCTCCTTGCCCTCGGCGTTTCTTCCCATCTGCCCGCCGGCCCGCTTGACCGCCTGGCGAACGAGCTTCTTGCTCACCTCCACTAACGTCGGGAAATTGTATGGCGTATGGCTGAACTTGCCTTCCGGATCCAATGCCGACTTGAACTTGTCCGGCAGATTCTCAAAGCCGATAGTAGTAAACAATATACCGCCTGAGCTGGATGGATTGCAGTCGGAGTCCTGACCGCAGCGCGTCGAGATAATTATCGTCTGGTCAGGGTCGCCCTTGCCGTACAGCAGTCCCATCACGATATACGCCCCGTTAATCTTGGCATCGATATTGAATTCGCCTTTCGGTCCGCTGCAGGAGAAACGCCGATATGCAGTGTTGAGATGATACTTGTCGTTGATAAGCTGCCAGGTCTTTTCCCAGTCATCGGGATTCTGCCTGTGCCACGCCAGCACATCACGGATACATTCGGCGTATTGACTGTCTTTCGGAATACATTTTAGACCCGCCTCGACTATCTTTACCATATCATCTTTAAAAAAGGCCTCCGCATACATCCCACCGACAAACTGGCCTCCGTAGAGACCATCCCCGTAGTTCATCAGCCGACCAAATTTTTCGCCCAGCTTGATAGCCACATTCGGCAGACCAGGCGCAATCAGGCCTGCGTAATCCGCCTCAATCTGATAATCTATATCGTCTGCGTGTTTGTTAAACTCCGGATGCCCTGAATCGGGCGGCGCAATCCCTTTCCGCAAATTATCACGACCATTCCTGTTGGCGTGCCAGAGAGGATAGCCGCTGTTGGCAAAATCAATTCCCGCCTGACGAATAGAGCAATTGAAGCCGTGCATCTCAAGTGTCCGCAGGAAAGTCATCTCAACGTAAATATCATCCTGCTTGAACTGGTTAATCAGCTCCGGCTCCCACTGCGGCATCTTGTCTTCGGGTATGATTTCACCTTTAAACTTGAACTCCGTCGGCCCGCCCCAGCCCACGCCGGCCATCTGCCCGACCCACCCGGCCTTCATCTTGTCAACATAATCCTCGACCGTTATGCACCGAACATCTCCCAGGCCAAGTCTAAAACCGCACTGTTCATCGTAATGGCAGCCGACAATAAATGCCAGACTCAGGACCGCTGCAACTGCCATCAGAATTGTCAATAAACCTTTAGCCATTTTGAACCTCCATTAGCTTTCCCAAAATACGGTTGACAAGTGCCTTCTCTAAAAAGTGAGTGTAACATTTTATACCTGCCGTCATTCCGACCGTAGGCACGACTTTGCCGTGGTACGTGTTTAGCCAGACAACTGAATCAGCAGTTTCCTGATGTGGCACGGGCTTCCCTGCTGCGACGAGCGTAGCACGGCGAGCAGCCCGTGAAAACACGGCCAAGATGGCCCGTGCCACCAAAAAATCAACAGCGGCTAAACGCGTACTTATCGTGCCGAAGCGGAGGAATCTACTTCAAGAGTTTCGCCGAAGGCGAATCAAAAAGTTAAACTTATTTATTCGAAACGGCACACTTTATGGTTTTATAACCACCCAAGATACGAAAATCAAGTTTTTTATCATTTTGCCGGTAAATTTTGACAACTACTATATTTTTCAAGTGCAGGTTTGCAATGGCCTATGGAACAGGTATAATACTGGGTTGTGGCAAAACTATCGAACTACGAAAGCAGTGATGGGTTTGAGATATGCTCAAATACAGAATACGATTTATAGCGCTGGTAACAGTTGCCATCTCAGCAGCTTTATCAACGGCCTCTGCGGACATCTGGCGCTTGGAAAAAGGCCAGGATTGGAAGGCTGTCTCCGCTGAGGGTAACGACAAATTCCTGCTGGCGGTAGCCGAAACGAAAAAGCTCGTCAACACCGGCCAAAATAACGCTGCTCGCCAGGCATTCGATAAACTCAAAGAAGACTTTCCTGAAATTGCAGGCCCTGATTTGGACGCCTTTATCAATGCTGAAATGCTCTTTTGCAAAGGCGACTTCATCAAAGCAGCAGACACCTACGACAAGCTGCTCACAAAATACCCCCAAAGTAAGCTCCGTGATGCGGCCTTGGACAGACAGTTTGCAATAGCAACGGCTTTTTTAGGCGGCCAGAAAAAAACAGCCCTTGGCATCTTTGAAGTGGAAGCATTCTCCGACGGTCTTAAAATTATGAAAAGGGTTAGCGACCGCGCAGCTAACACACCAATTGGCGCCGAGGCGGCCGTAGCCCTGGCTCAAAAGTACGAAGAAACAGGAGACTTCACAAGGGCAATCAGGACCTACGACAAGCTGCTTACAGAACAGCCCGAGAGCCAATCTCGTGAGCTGGTTCTGGACAGGCAGTATGCGATAGCAACCGCCTATTTAGGCGGCCGGACAAAACGCGTCCTTCGTGTCATCAAGATGAAAGGATACGCCGAGGGCGTTAAAATTATGGAAAAGATTACCGACAGGGCAGGCCTCGATAACCCGACCGGTCTAAAGGCTGCTATAGCAGTGGCTGAACATTACGAAAAAAGGAAACAGTTCAACGAAGCATACCTCAAATGGTGGGAAATATCTTTGCAATGGGAAACAGGAAAAACCGGAGCCGATGCCCTGCTCGGTATGGCCCGATGCTCACATGCCGCCTACAACAATCACCCTGAGCACAGAATACCTTTTTATGACGCCTCGAACCTGAACACCGCAAAAAGCTGCTACGAAAAATTCAAATTATTATATCCCAAAAATGCCGAAGAAATAGGTGTTGATGAAATAATAAAACAGATAGACGAGCAATTAGCTCACAAACAATTTACTATTGGCCGGTACTACCAAAGAACCGACAAGAGCCAGGCCGCCAACCTCTACTTTGACATGGTAATAAGCGATTGGCCGGGCACAAAAGCCGCTGAAATGGCAAAGGAATTGATTACCGGCAATTTGGATAGCAAAGAGACAGAAAATGAAGAAACAAAACCCCAACAATAGCCCTATGTACTCACGTCCCGGGATACTCGTGCTATTATGCTCTTATGCCCTTGTGCTCTTATGCTCTTGTGCTCTTGTGCTCTTTACTTTAGGCCTAGGCCTTTCTGGATGTGCCGAAATAAGCGGCTACTCCAACGAATCGCTGTTTCCGCAGGACATGGACAGTGTCTGCCTCGAAATGTTTGACAACCAGACCTTTCGACGAGGAACCGAATACGAGCTTTCCGACGCCCTGTCGAAGCGTATCGAGGTGGAGACGCCCTATAAGATAGTCTCCAGCCGGGACCGCGCTGACTCCGTAATAAGCGGCCAAATAGTATCAATCGCCGAATTAGCGCTCAGCATAGAACGCGAAACAGGCCACGTTCTCGAAAAAGAAGTGGAGCTGAAAGCACTCGTCAACTGGAAAAATCTAAAGACAGGAGTGCTGCTCATTGATAACCAATCGGTCAGCGCCTCAGCAAGTTATTCTGAATACCAAAAGCAGGATTTTACATACGCCTCGAGTCTGGCAGCAAACAATCTGGCCCGAAAAATCGTAGAACTAATGGAAAGAAAATGGTAGAATTGCTAATAAAATCAAGACACAGTAAGTAAAAATTATGAGCAACAAACAAGACAAAAAGCCAAATCTGCCAAAACGTCGCAGCCCACAAAACAAACCCGGGAAAAAACCGCCGCTGCCTCGTTATAAGCGAGGGCCGTTTAGCTACCTTATAATCGCAATTGCTATCTTCACAATGATAATGATGCTCCAACAATGGAAGAGGGTTGATGAGATTAGATGGGATGAATTTGTCTTTCACGTTGAGAACAAGCACATCGATAGTGTTACCATAAAGGATATGGAGATAATAGGTAAATTCAATGACGCAGGTCTTGCCAGTCGTCAAGGCAAAGGTAAGGGTTCCTTCGTGGTGTATTATATCCCGGATGTACATGGCAAGCGCCTTGAGGCCTTATTGGAGGAAAACAACGTAAAGAATGACATTGCCCCGCCTAACACCTGGCTTTTTAATTTAATAAGCATGTTCCTGCCAATAATTATTTTAGTGGGTCTTTTCTACTTTCTGTTTATCCGCAACCTTCGCAGCGGGGCAGGCGGAATGTTAATGTCATTCGGTCGAAGCAAACATCGGCTCCAGGGGAAAGACCGCGTCAAAGTAACCTTTGATGACGTGGCCGGCGTAGAGGAGGCAAAAGAAGAAGTTGCTGAGATAATCGAGTTCTTGAAAAATCCGAAAAAATTCCAACGGCTGGGTGGCCGTATCCCTTGCGGTGTTTTGCTTGTAGGCCCGCCAGGCTGTGGAAAGACATTACTTGCAAAAGCAATAGCAGGTCAGGCCGATGTGCCCTTCTTTAGTATATCCGGCAGCGACTTCGTTGAGATGTTCGTTGGCGTCGGGGCATCTCGAGTACGCGACCTGTTCAAGCAGGCAAAAGAAAATTCTCCCTGCATCATCTTCCTTGACGAGGTTGACGCAATCGGACGAAAACGAGGTGCCGGTTATGTCGGCGGCGGACACGACGAACGGGAACAAACACTAAACGCCATCCTGGTCGAGATGGACGGCTTTGACACCAACGACCAGGTCATTGTGATTGCTGCGACAAACCGCTCCGACATCTTAGACCATGCCCTGACGCGACCCGGAAGATTCGACAGGCAAATCTTTATCCCCCTGCCGGACTTAAAAGGTCGAGTGGACATCCTGAAGGTTCACGCTAAAAAAGTGAAATTGGCACAGGATATCAGTCTGGAAAGGCTCGCACGAGGAACACCCATGTTCAGCGGAGCCGACCTGGCGGCAATCATCAACGAAGCTGCCCTGGCGGCAACTATGGCAAATAAAGATAATGTCGAAATGGACGACCTCGAAGAAGCACGCGACAAGGTCCGCTGGGGAAGAGCAAAAAAAAGCAGGGTAATCGACAAAAAGGAAAAAGAAATCACCGCTTATCACGAAGCCGGCCATACACTTGTGCAATCACTCATAAAAGATGCCGACCCCCTCCACAAGGTAAGTATCATCCCTCGAGGACCAATGGGCGGTGCCACTTTTGCTCTGCCTGAAAAGGACAGAACAATATTTACAAAAAAATATTGTATGGCACTTTTGCAGGTGTGCTTTGGTGGCCGAATTGCTGAAGAAATGTTCTGTGACGACATCTCCAGCGGCGCACAGTCGGACATTCAACAGGCCACCAATATCGCAAAACAGATGGTCTTGACCTGGGGTATGAGCAGTGAGCTTGGTCTCATAAGTTACGGGCCCGATATGGGGGTTAGGGACCAGATATACCTGATGCCGGGCGAGAAAGAGTACTCCGAGAAAACAGCCGAAACGATCGATGCCGAGGTAAAAAGGATTACCAAAGAGGCGTATGAGAAAGCAAAAGAATTGATAGAAGCAAACAGAGATAAACTCGAGCAAATAACAATAGCCTTGCTCAAATACGAAACTCTCGACGCTGATGATGTGAAATTGATTTTGGAAGGCGGCCGGCTGGAAAAACCGACAGTTGCCGATTTGTTAGCCGCCGAGCAAGCCAAGAACAATAAGAACAAACGGCCAAAACCCAAGCAAAAAGAACAGCAAGACCACTCGGCTGACTAATATTGTTTCTACTCCAATTACCCACGAGCTTGATATGCGTGAAAGAGCTGCTGCGATATCGAAAGACACTCTTCTCACAGGTGCTTTGTGGATAGTTTGTGTTTCTGTATTCACTTGCTGGTCTTCAGGCCAAAACCTAATCGAGCCAGGTCCAACAATCAATCCCAATCTTACCACAGGTATTGAGCTGGTAAGATCCGAAAAGGAGTTTTCATCAGTAAGTATCGAGCCTGCCCGGATGGGCACAAAGGCCGGCATAGCGGTCATATTCGAGGGGACCGATGACCTCCACTATTACGCAAAGGCCGAAACCGCACCTGCTCCCGGACTCGAGCTGAAGATTCAAGCCAAATCCGACGATTTTGTTTTTGGTGAAGTCGTCTTCCCAAAATGGCATATCTTCACTGACCCCCTGAATAACAAAATCGAAGTTTACGAAGGTAATTTCACTGTCTTTGTGCCAATCTCAACAGCAAGTGCACCGACAGAGACTGCCGTGATTGATAAGGGCAATGTTGAAATCAAGATTTCAGGTATCGCTTGTACCAGCAAAGTATGTCTCCCGCCCTTTGAGAAAACTCTGCAAATGCAGATTGATTGGAATCAGCGTAGCTCCTGGAAAAACCTAAGCAGCGTCGAAACAAACAATGGTAAACCAAAAACAATCAAAGCACCAGTTTATTCAATCCCCTTTGCCCTTGCTTTGGCGTTTTTGGCAGGCTTATCTTTGAATATTATGCCGTGTGTCTGGCCCGTCTTACCTCTTATCGTAATGAGAATCGTTGAGCAGGCAAAGACAGGCAAAAAGCAATCAATCGTAATGGGCTTCGCTTTCTGTCTCGGGATATTGTTGTTCTTCGCTTCTCTTGCAGGTGCAAATATTATCCTGCAAATCTTCTATGGAACGGTCTTACAATGGGGTGACCAGTTCCGCAATCCCGCCTTCGTTACCGCAATGGTGCTCTTGCTGGTTGTGCTGGCACTGTTGATGTTCGGAGTTTTTAATATTAGCGTCCCCTCTTCAATAGCATCTAAATCAGGTTTCGGCAAAGGCTATTCCGGCGCCGTCGGAACAGGCTTTCTGGCAGCTATCTTAAGCACTCCCTGCGGCTTCGGAATACTGGCACTTGCTTTCGGATGGGCCCAGGCACAGCATTGGTCGCTGGCAACTGTTGTGATAATAGTAATAGGCGTGGGAATGGCTGCGCCGTATGCTATACTGACTTCAATGCCCGGCCTACTAAAACGCCTGCCCAAGGCCGGACGATGGATGGAATTATTCAAGCAGGGAATCGGTTTTGTCCTCTTGATTATAGCCGTAAAGCTTATTGGAGCTTTGCCCCAAATCCACAGAATGAATATATTATATTTTGCCGTGGTTCTTGGTTTTTGTGTCTGGATGTGGGGCGGCTGGGTCGGCTACAACACCAAACCGACCCGCAAGTGGCTCACGAGAATGACCGCTCTTGTACTGGTCTTTGCAGCAGGCTGGGTATTCTTGCCGACACCAGCCGGTGAGCAAATTCCCTGGCAGGATTATGACGCCACTGTTATAGACAGTGCCTTAGCAGAAGTCAGACCTGTCTTAATTAAGTTCACCGCTGATTGGTGCCTCAGTTGCCAGACGGTGGACAAAATAGTCTATCATCGCAAAGACATCGCAAAACTAATCGAGCAAAAAGCAGTCTTGGCGGTTAAAGCTGATACCACTGTAAAGGATTATCCTGCAACACTTGCATTGAAAAACAAGTATAATGAACCCGGCGTGCCGGTAACAATATTGTTTATACCTGGAGCCCGGGAGCCTGTAAAATTCCATGAGATATTTTTTGCCGGCAGGCTGAAAGAGCTTTTGCAAAAACTACCTCCAGGATAGCACCTATGCCTAAAAAAACAAAAATAAAAATAGACAAAGCCGAAGCCGCCTCAAGAGTCCGGAAAATCTTCCCGATATTGAGAAAAACATATCCCCAGGCCAAGATCGCACTTAAGTCTGCAAACCCTCTGGAAATGTTGATTGCAACAATACTCTCGGCACAGTGCACGGACGAACGGGTCAATATGGTTACTAAGGACTTATTCAAAAAATACACCTCCGCCGAGGATTGGGTAAAAGCTGACATAAAACAAATTGAATCGGATATAAAAAGCACCGGCTTTTACCACAATAAAGCAGTCAATATCAAGGGGGCCTGTACAAAAATAGTAGTGCATTTTGACGGCAAAGTCCCCGACACAATGGAAGAGCTTTTAACACTCCCGGGCGTGGGCAGAAAAACCGCAAATGTCGTATTAGGTAATGCCTTTGGGATACAGGGGATAGTCTGCGACACGCATGTTATTCGGCTTTCCCGCCGATTGGGACTTTCCGATAACAAAGATGCCGTTAAGTTGGAATTTGATTTGGCCGAAATAGTCCCGAAGAAGAGCTGGTTGTTATTCAGTGATTTGCTGATTTTTCATGGGCGAAATGTCTGTAACGCTCGTAAGCCGGATTGCGCAAATTGCCCGATTGCAAAATACTGTCCTGTCGCAAACAACCCGGCTTTATGGTAAAATTCACAAAGAGAAATACGAGATTTATCGGTGAGTAGTGAGTGGAATAAGTGAACTAAAGTTTGAAGTGCCTAAAATATGGATAACAGCAAATCAGAGTGCAGGATATTTGGGAACCCGGATACCAGGAAAAAAACAAAGTAAACCTGATATCCTGGTAACATGATAGCCACCCCCTGATGTCCTGATAACTATATTGACTTTATCTCACTTTAGGCACTTTCCTGATAACCAATTAATCACTCACCAGGCAAACGTATAAGGAGACTTGTTTTTATGATGGATACTACCGAAAGTCCGGTGAAGGACCTCTGGCGAATATTCAGAGTAATGGCTGAGTTTACCGAAGGTTTCGAAGAGCTTGCCTCGGTCGGCCCGGCTGTATCAATTTTCGGCTCAGCCAGAATCGGGCCAGACGACCGATATTACAAGCTTGCTGAGCAAACCGCTTCGGAACTGGCAAAGGCCGGTTTTGCCATAATAACCGGCGGAGGTGGCGGAACTATGGAAGCGGCAAACAAAGGGGCCGCAGATGCAGGTGGTCAAAGCATCGGCTTGAACATCGAGATGCCGATGGAGCAAATACCCAACGACTACCAGAACATATCCTTACATTTTCGATATTTCTTTGTCCGCAAGGTGATGTTCCTCAAGTACGCTCACGGCTTTATAGTCTTCCCCGGCGGCTATGGAACTATGGACGAGTTCTTCGAATCACTCGTACTCATTCAAACCTTAAAGCAGGCTTCGTTCCCTGTCATTTTAATGGGCAGTGAATACTGGGAAGGTCTGCTCAGATGGATGAAGGAAAAGATGCTGGAGGAACGGGGATATATCGACCCGGAAGATTTGCATGTGTTCACATTAGTCGATGACCCGCACGAAGCGGCTAAGATTATAATGAACTTCAAAGAAACACAAGGAACGTTCGGCATAGAACTGCCCACTGGAATGAAGAAAAGTTAATTACTGCTGCTCCCACTATCACCCTGCGAAGCTTGTCCTCGACGCCGATCGGGGGCGCGGAAACAAAAATATTTAGCCCTGGGTCTCACTCAGGGTTTTCGTTTATCAAATTTATTTAGGGCTTATGTAGCCGTCGCCGGCACGGCGATGACTTACCTTACACTGCCTTCAGGCCTACGATTATTTTCCATATCATTGCGAGTTTCGTAGGGAGGGGCTTTCATCCTTCGCAGTAGCTCTGCTACGGAGAATGGATGCTCCACCGATTATAAAGCTTCATCATCCACCGGCCCAAATCACACTGCCTTTTTCATCGTCTGCATACGATGTTTTCAGGAAATGATAAATATTCGGCAGCTTTACTTGTAGCTCATGCTCGTTGAGGTGTTTTCCAAGTACCCTTCCGTCTTTTGTCGTCACAGTATAGACAGGTCCCTCGTATCCGGACATAACGCTAACGACCTCGTTTCTCGTCTGAAGATATACTATCACCGGGAGTTTGTCATCTGGATTCCCGGTCTGCACACGCCCCGCCTGTTTCCCGCGTCCTGAGCCTATGAGTATAAGCCAGCAGAAAACCAATACTACTATCTTTCGCATATTGCCACCTCTATCATATATACATAACGTCGAGTTCACCTACGAGAAAACCGCCCTTTGGTTTTATCGTCAGAGTATAACTAATTGTTAAAAAATTTATAAGAGAGCAGACCACAAGTTTTCCTACTTTTTTCTTTTTTAAATCTTTTTTTCTCTTTGGATGTCATCTTTTCTGTTGCATATTGATAAATCAATCGAGGCGCCTCGTTTTTCCATTTCAGCAAAACTTGTTTCTTCGTATTTTCCACTTCTAACCAGATGCCTGCTTGCACTCAGAACCGGTTTCGTATTAACTTTTTTATCACTCAAAATCGAATTGACTTTATCTTCTAACTTCTCTCTCGAAAGCCCGTAAGCATCATAACCTTCTTTGAAATATTTTGAATACTTTTTTACAATGGCCATGTCAGCATTGGCCTGGCAATAGCTTCGAATCTCTTCGTATAGCTCTTTGGCTTTCATTTTAATTCCTTTAATTACTTCTAACGAAAAGCTCATCGGCCCTCCGAAGCCGTAGGCTAAGCCGACTCCCTCCACTGATGAATTAGCCAATACTTATATTATTTCCATCACAAAGTACAATATTTAGCCCCTCAATTTATTGAGGGGTTTTTTATATTTAGCCCTGGGTTTCACCCAGGGTTTTTCTTATGTGAGGAGCGAAGCAACGACACATTATCACATCCAAATGGCTGCATGGCAGTCTAACCGACCTTGCCGTCTCCGTCGATATCGAGCCCGTGAATCTCCTCAATCTTCTTCACAAGGTTGCACATCGTATTCTGCGTCATTGTAAGCTGCTCTTCAAGAGACTGAACTCTATCATCAATTGAATCGGATTTTCGCTTCTGACCATACATCAATCCCGTTTGTACAATTTCCCAGAGAACTCCCATCTTTTATCCTCAATTAATTGTCAAAACCTGAAACTTTAATACTTTAAATACCTTCAACATCTGGGCGGCAGCCTCAAAGCCTGTCCTGAGCGGAGCCGAAGGGCATAACTTGGGGATGGCTTTACCACGCCCGCTGGATCGAGTTTTCAGAAATTATACCATTTAGCTATATCCATTCTAATTCCATCACCGTTAGGTTACCGCCCGCATCTCCGGTATTGAGTGTACCTTCAGGTTCAATTAACAGAACCTTACACTCTTCTTTAGCAAAGGGTTTATGTTCCACCCCTTTGGGAATAACTACCATTTCGCCCTTCTTTAATTTGAGTACTTTCTCTCTCAAATGAATTTCATAATTACCATCGATTATCAAAAAAGCCTCATCAGTTTCAGGGTGTTTATGCCAGATAAACTCACCTTTTGATTTTACTAATTTGAAATGACAGTTATTCATTTGCGCAATTATTTTAGGGGATAGCTGTTCTTTAATCTTTGCAAATTTCTCCTCAAAATTTACCACTGAAATATCCATAATTTTTTTCTCCTTTCACCGGCCAAGCTCACCGGCCATCTTTCACGTAATCCGACTCAAGAAACTTGTTCGTCTCAGTCTGTTTTTTGTCTTTGTGCTGTTTAAGATATCTGTGAACAGCATAAAGCAACACGATTGTAATAGGCATAGTACCACATACAACACATGCAATAAAGAAATAAGGAGAATCAATCTTGAGGGCATGTTCCCTTAGCAGATACGGAAACAATCACCATAAGGCTTCCATTGCAAGAATCACTAAGGTTGAGGCGATTATGACAATATACTTGAGACGCCACTTCATATCTTTACGCAATTTTCATTTTATCGTAACAGCGAATGGCTGATTCCATTGGCCATCTTCTACGATGTCTGTTTGTATCAACTTGCTCTTTCTCAACACTATTCCGATAATGAGCATTACAATCCCTGCTACTATCAGGGGGATAATCAAAAAAAGATTGGGCGCAATATAAGGAAGCGGTCCAAAAGCTGGGCCAGTTTTGTAGGGTGGGGCTTTCATCCTTCGCAGTAGCTCTGCTACGGAGAATGCCCCACCAATTATACTTTTTAACTTCCAACATCTCCGCTACTTTTCTCCGTCCACTTTTCGGCCAGCCACCAAGTTGGTTTCTTGCGATTGGCGTAATCCAGATATATCTTAAAAACATCACCTTCCGAATCTCTCACGACATAATATCGGCGGTGTTTCCGCGTGTACCATTTCTGGCTGCGAGGCGGCAGCCCGCCATACCCGGTATCAACGCGTTCATCCAGCACTGCTACAACATCATGGACCACTCCGCGCCATTTGAAACGCACAGGCCGCGGCGACGTTTCGGCTTTTTCCACCTCAATCCTTTCTCCGATAAATTCTTCCATCGTAAAAAACCCTTGAGACTAAAAACGCATAACTATTGCTTATATGCTTTCCATATAAGAACCCATTTCTGTTTCTTATGTCATTGCGAGGAGCTTGCCTCTTGGGGGCGAGCGATGAAGCAATCTTAAATCCTCAATTGTAAATTCTCCATCATCCTGCTCTCCTGTCCTCCTGATTTCCTGTTCTCCCAATTTCCAATATCCTGATCCCCTGATTCTCTGATAACCTGATAACCTGATAACCTGATATCCTGTTCTCAGTCTTGTGTCTTGAGTCTGTAGTCTTTGGCCTCTATTCTCCACTCACCAATTAACCAATTAACTACTCACCAACTCATCGCTTTCTCAAGATGCCCCAACAGATACTTCTTCCCAGGCCCTCCCAAATGCTCCCATGGCAAAATCTCATCCCGCTCAAATTCCCTCTGCGCGAGTGTGTCTAAATCGAATCCGAATTTCTCAAACGCACCCCGCCATATCTCGAAGTCAAAACATTCATCCCACAAATCGAACCTCGCCCCCTCTCGCCAGGCCTCCTCGATAACATCACATAAACGTCTGTCACCTCGACCTATAGTGGTTTCCAGCACGCTGCGGTTTATATCGTGAAACTTAAATTGCAGAAACTTCGCCCGAAGCCTTTTCTTCTCATCGAGTATCAACTGCCTTGCCTGCTCGAAATACGATTTCGGTTTTTGCCCTAACCATCCGAACGGCGTATGAGCCTTCGGCACAAACCAGCTTACCGTAATGTTAATCTGGCCCGTCTTACCGTCTATCTCTCTTCGAAGCCTTGCCAATTCATACGAAAGCTGTACAATCTTTTTTACATCTTCGACAGTCTCGCCCGGCAGACCAACCATAAAGTATAATTTTAATTTCTGCCAGCCTGCCCGATATGCCGCCTCCACCCCAGCAAACAGGTCCTCGTCTTTCAAAGGCTTGTTGATGATTTGTCTTAATTCTTCGCTGGCAGCTTCAACAGCAATCGTAAGACCGCTCTTCCGCACCGAAGTCAGCAGCTTCGGAAGCTGTTTCAACCGATGGTCAACGCGCAAACTCGGCACAGACAGTCCAACGTGCTTATCCTTAAAATATTCGTCGAGCTCCGCGACCAGCTCTTCGAGTTTCGGATAATCGGCACTCGATAAACTCAGCAAACTAACTGTATCGTATCCTGTCGAATGATAGCAGGCCTTTGCGATATCGATAATCTTCTCAACGCTGCGATAGCGAACAGGCCTTCTGCAAAAGCTCGCCTGGCAGAACCTGCATCGTCCCGGACAGCCGCGCATAATCTCAACGCTGACCCGCTCATGGATTGCCTGCACAAACGGAACTATGGGAGCACGCGGCACAGCAGCATTTTCAAAATCCTCCACAATCGCACTTTTGAATTGTTTTGGCAAATCCGGCATATTTGTCTGAAACGATTTTACCTTTGCCCCTTCATATTCAAACTTATAAAGAGATGGAACATAAACCCACTTAAATTCCTCGGCAGCACGCAGAAGAATTTCTTCTTTTCCTGCACCAGCTTTTTTTTGCTCTCTAATCAATTGCGCAAGCTCAACCACTGCTTCTTCGCCTTCACCCAATAAAAACAGGTCAATAAACTCAGCCATAGGCTCGCAGCAGTTCACCATACTCCCGCCCGCAATAATCAACGGGTCGTTTTCGCTCCTCCGACGGCTTCGGATATTGATACCACCGAGGTCGAGCATATTAAGCACATTGGTATAGCAAAGCTCATTACTAAGACTAAAGCCCACAATGTCAAAGCTTCTCAACGACACCTTTGACTCCAGGCTAAAAAGAGGAATATTTTTTTCACGCAGCACCTTTTCGGCGTCAATCCACGGCGTAAAGACCCGCTCAGCAGCCACGCCACCAATTCTGTTAAGAACATCATATATAATAGCTATCCCTGTATTGCTCATCCCCACTTCGTAAACATCCGGAAAGCACAGCGCAATGGTCAGCTCACATCGCGAGAGGTCCTTTTTGATTTGGTTTATTTCACCGCCGATATACCTGCCCGGCCTGCGTACAAAGGGCAGAAACTCCCGCTCAATCTTCTCAGCCAATATTGCTACTTCTTTTTTATCCATACCGGCATTATAAGCCGATTCTTGATTATTTTCTATTGATTATCAATCGATTATCAATTATCAAATCCTGTCTTAGAAAGGATTTATTATGAGCACAAAAATCCGGCGCATTGTGATTGCAGTCTTAGCCGCTTGCTTAATAGTGGTGATTTATTTTTCTGCCCGCTCTAAAAGACAAATCGAGCTCGACAGCGGCCATCGGCTGGTTATGGGCACATTCGCACGCACCGTCGTCATCGCAGAAGATTCAAATACCGCTAAGAAATGTATCGAAAACGCCTTTGCAGAAATCTACAAGGTTGACGAACTGATGAGCGACTACAAAAGCGACTCGGAAATAAGCCAGGTCAACAGGGACGGCTTCAAAAAAGCAGTCCCCCTCAGCAAATCAACATACGAAGTCTTGCAAAGAAGCATCGAGTTCAGCAAGCTTACAGATGGAGCGTTTGATGTCACCGTCGGGCCTCTGGTAGATTTGTTCCGAAAGGCAAAAGACAAACAAGTCCTTCCCAACGAAGATGAAATCGCCCTCGCTAAATTAAAAGTCGGCTTTGAAAAGTTAAAACTTGATGACCAAAACCGGACTGTACAGTTCACCGTTGATGGCATGCGCCTCGACCTCGGCGGAATTGCCAAAGGCTATGCCGTTGACAAGGCCATCGAGGCAATGCAGCACTCCGGAGCTATCGGCGGCATGGTTGACATCGGCGGTGACATTCGATGCTTTGGTGCACCACTAAAAAATAAACCACACTGGTTAGTCGGCGTGCAAAATCCAAACTTAAACAAAGACATCGACGACAGCGACCTTGTGCTAAAACTAAAATTGACCAATGGAGCGGTTGCAACAAGCGGCGATTACCAGCAGTTTGTTTTAATCGAAGGCAAACGCTACAGCCATATCATAGACCGCAAGACAGGAAAAAGTGCCCAAGGCCTTTCGAGTGTAACCATTATTGCAGATAACGCAACTGATGCCGATGCCCTGGCCACAGCTGTCAGCGTAATGGGAGCCGAAAAGGGCATTGCCTTAATCGAGAAACTCCCCGCCACCGAGGCAATATTCATAACCTCACAACCGGAGTACGAAATTATAAAAACCACCGGCGCCGAAAAATATATAAAGTAACAAACTACTGTTTGTTATCTCTCAAGAATCCGCAGCTTCCACAACTGCTTGCTCTTGAGTCTGGGCAGTTTTTCCCCGATAGGTAATAACCTTTGTCGGGCATTTGTTCATCGCAGTTTCGGTCTGCTCATTGAGCTCATACCTGGCATAGTCTATCCGGGCCAGATTATCCTCCACCAAAAATATATCTGTCTGTTTAGCACAGATGCCGCAGCCGATACAACCAACCTTGCAGATTGACCGTGTGCTTTTGCCCGTCTCCTTACTGTTGCAGGCAACAACCATCATATTCTCGTAACTGAAAGGAACCATCTCGATTAGATTGCGGGGGCAGGCCTTTGAGCAGGCCGTGCAGCCGGTGCACTTCTCATAGTCAACGACAGCCAGGCCGTCAATAATATGCAAAGCATCAAATTTACAAGCCTCTGTACAATCGCCGAAGCCTAGACATCCGAACGCACAGGCCTGAACATTCGCCAAGGCATTAGCAGAAATGCAGGTTGGGATTCCTTGATACTTGGCATATACTGTCTTGTCTGCGTCACGAGCATGGCAGCGAACAATCGGCCTTTGCTGTGGGCCTGAATCGCTGACCTGCAAACTCAATACGTCTGCGATTTTCGCCGATGTTTCCGGCCCGCCGGGCGCGCATCTGCCTAACAGTTCCGGCTTTGCCAGAACCGCTTTCGCATACTGACCACACCCCGCGAAGCCACAGGCACCGCAGTCGAGATTCGGCAAAGCCTTGTGGATTTGCTCCACTTTTGGGTCAACCTCGACTTTGAGCTTCATGCTTGCTATCAAAAGTACTACCGCAAAGCCGCTGCCAAGCCCAAGCATTATAACCCCTGCCGGCCAGGCACTGCTCCACAATTGTAAAATATCTGCCAAAATCATTCTCTAATTCACTAATTCTCTAATCAACTAATTCACTCATCTTATCATCCCCGCAAAACCCATAAACGCCAGGGCGAGGATACCTGCGGTAATCAGAGTAATCGGTGCACCTTTGAGGCACTTCGGAACGTCGGCCATATTCAGATTTTCACGAATCCCGGCCATAATGCAAATCGCCATCGTAAAGCCGATGCCGGCACCGAAGCTAACCACCACTGCTTCAAGCAAAGAGTTAATGTTCCAGAGGTTCAAAAACAAACATAATCCCAATATCGCACAGTTCGTTGTAATCAGCGGCAAAAATATGCCAAAGCTCTCGTACAAAGAAGGGAAGAACTTCCGCAGATACATTTCCACCAATTGCACAGCGCCGGCGATAACCAATATAAAGCAGACATACCTCGTAACTTCCAACGGCGTACCCATCAGAATTAAATGGTCAATCAGCCAGGTCAATGTCCCGCTCAGCGTAACAACAAACGTTACCGCCATACCCATACCGAAAGCCATATCGATTCTGCCAGAGACGCCAAGATAGGGGCAGATACCGAGAAACTTCGTAAAGACAAGGTTCTTGACTACTACAATTGATATAAAGGCGATAAGCAGAATGTTAAGCGTATCCATAAACCTTTCCTCTCAAGCTTCTTTTTTGGTAATCACGTTCACCAGTCCTAACAACAGTCCCAAAGTAATAAATGCTCCTACCGGCATGCCCATCGCCGCCCACGGCACAAACCAACCTCCTTCCTTGAGCAGAGCAAGTATCTGTACTTCGAATATTGAACCTGTTGCCAGCAGCTCCCTGATACTTGCCAAAATGCACAGAGTAAGTGTAAAGCCGACACCCATTCCCACCGCATCGATTACACTTACAACAAGACCATTTTTACTGGCACAGGCCTCAGCACGGCAAATGATAATGCAGTTGACGATAATCAGAGGAACATAAGGTCCGAGCACTTCGCTCATTTCCGGCTGGAATGCCTTCAGGAACAAATCCGCAATTGTAACAAAGGTAGATATTGTCAATGTGAACATCAATATTCGCAGATGAGGCTTAAGAAGGTTGCGCATCAGACTGACTATTATGTTGCTGCAGACAAGCACAAATATCACACAGCAGCCCATAGTCAGGGCCGGCTTGACCGCCGCCGTAACCGCCAACGTCGGGCACATCCCCAAAAGCAGCCGAAACACCGGATTCTCACCCCACAAGCCCGCCAACAGCGTTTGCCTGTAAACTGTAGCTTTTGCCTCAGTCTTGTCTGTCATTGCCGATTAGTCCTTTTTTGGCATCTGTTCCTTAATCTGGGTTAAGAAGGTATTGATTATTTCGACCACCGATTCGCTGCTTACGGTAGCTCCGCTTATCGCAACGATTTCAGCGTCGATTTTCTTAGGGTCGCCTGATGCTATAAGCTTGAGCTTCTCAGCCGGAGCTCCCTTGAACTGGTCCCGGTAGTAATCATATTTTATCTGGTCGCCGAAACCGGGAGTCTCATTGCTTGCCAAAACATCGAAACCCGCAAGCTTGTTAAAATCTTTATCCACAGCTACAACCAGCTCAATCTTGTCCGCAAAACCTGACCCTGCGGCGTTAAAACTCCAGCCGACACATTGACCTGCCTCCGACATAGCCCTAAAGACTTCGATTTTTTCTTTTTTGCCCTGGATTGACTTAATTTCAACTTCTGTCTCTAAAACAAAGTTTTTAGCTTCCGGCAGCAGAAGACCGACCAGCCGATTGCGCTTGTTGATTTTGTTCTGCTCTATCCTTGGTGACAAACCTGCGTTAGTTACCGCTATAAGCAATCCAAAGAAAAACGACGCCACAATCAGCAGCCAGCTTTGTTGGATAAAATGTTTTATCTTAAACATTAAGAAACCTTTTTTACTACTAATTTACAAAATCACGTATTCCCTAATCCCTTTATAACCTGATAACCTGTTCCCCTGATAACCTGCTACCTGATAACCTGATACCCTGATAACCTGATAACCTGTTCCCCTGATAACCTGCTACCTGATACCCTGATAACCTGATAACCTGATTATACACACGCCGAACTCTCGTGTTCGTTTTTCAAGCTCTTTAGCAAATTCTCTATTATCCATAACTTTAGCTCACTTTAGTCACTTTAGCTCACTTTAGCTCACTTTTATTTTCCCGGTTTGCCTCCTGCCGGTATCCGCTTACAGAGTCTGTCAATCAAAGGCGTTACGGCATTCATCAAGAGAATAGAAAACATCACACCTTCCGGATATTCTCCGACAATTCTTATAAGCATCGTTATCGTTCCAACGCCGATGCCGAAAATCCACATTCCTCTGCGTGTCAAAGGAGCCGTAACAGGGTCGGTAGCAATGAAAAAGGCACACAGCAACAAACCGCCGCTGCAAAGGTGGAAGAAAGGCTGAACGTATGAATACGAATCTTTCCAGTACGCTATCGCCGCAAAAACAAAAGCGGAAGCCAGAACAGCTAACGGAATATGAAAGTTTATCGTTCGCCTTATCAATAAATAAAGACCGCCGATTAATAGTGCAATTACACTTGTCTCACCCAGAGACCCCCCAACCTCCCCTGTGAACGTTGCCTTAAATTGTTCCTCGCTGTAGATGTCGGCCCCCAATTCATTTTTTATCGCCAGCTTACTCCAGGCCAACGGCGTCGCCTGCGTTTTTGCATGCACTATGTTTTCCTGGGCGATTGCAGGCATCGCCGCATCAATCGTCGCCGGCACCGTCCAGCTTGTCATTAACACACCAAAAGAAACAGTCAGAAATGTTCTGCCGACCATAGCAGGGTTGAAAATATTCGCTCCCAGTCCGCCAAAAACCATTTTACCGATTGCGACGGCAAAAACGCTGCCGACTACCGCCGTCCAAACAGGCAGCTTCGGCGGAAGTGACAGCGCAAGGATTATGCCGGTAACTACAGCGCTGAAGTCGCCCAGTGAATTTGGCTTTTTGCGAATTACATTACAAAGCCATTCCGTCGCAACCGATGAGATAACACATGTACAGATAAGGATAAGCGCATGGATACGGAAATAATACCCAGCCGCCGCCATAACCGGTGCCAAGCCGATTATGACATCTATCATCACGCTACGCGTCGAAAGACGCTCGCTGATATGCGGCGAACAGGATACTCTTATATCTGTAAGCATCTTCTCCTATCTCACATCTCGTTTACAAGTGAACTAAAGTGAACTAAAGTGAGCTAAAGTTGAAAAAACAAATAACTTTAGGCACTTTTAACTTTAGGCACTTTTAACTTTAGGCACTTTACACTCTTATCCGGGCACTTTCTTCTTCTGTCTGGCAAGAAAGATTTTGCCTGTCTTGATATAGCCGGTTATCTCTATATTAGCGGGACAGACGTAGCTGCAGCAGCCACACTCAATACAAGCACTCATATAATATCTTTCCGCCACATCTAAGAGATTATATTTAACAGCATGGGCGATTTTCGTCGGGTTCAAATTCTCAGGGCAGACCTCCAGACACCTGCCGCAGCGAATACAAGCCGTTTGGCGTCTTGCGAATTTAGCTCTGCCTATCTGTTCTTTTGTTAATACGGTTATCGCATTAGTTGTTTTCGTAATAGGCGTCTTCAAATCCGCAATTGCTATCCCCATCATTGGTCCGCCGAGCACTACCTTTGCGGACTTTTGAGTAACTCCCCCACAAAATTCAATTAGGTTCTCAACTGACATCCCTATTGGAACATTGTAATTGCCGGGCCTGGCGATTGCCTCTCCTGTAACGGTTACAATCCTGTGCGTCAGCGGCAAATTGGAAATAACCGCCTCGGCAATCGCCGCAACCGTCGCAACGTTAAGCACTACAACACCTATCATCGGTGGAATGCCGCCTGTAGGGACATTCTTTTTTAGAATCGCTTTGATAAGCTGCCTTTCGCCGCCCTGAGGATATTTTGTCTTGACCGGAACAACTTTGATACCCCCGCTGTTTTTGAACCTCTTCAATGCCTGATTCATCGCCTCTATCGCTTCGGGCTTATTATCTTCGATGCCGATAATGGTCCGCGAACAGCCGGACGCCCTTCGCGCAAGCTTGACACCCGCTATGATTTTGTCGGTCAGCTCAAGCATAATACGATAATCGCAGGTGATATAAGGCTCGCACTCACAGCCGTTGATAATCAGCATATCTTTCGGCAATCGAGGATTTGGCTCTATCTTCACCCTCGTCGGGAAACCGGCCCCGCCCATACCAACGATACCAGCCTCACGCACAGCTTCGCAAATCTGTCCCGCTGAATAGTCGTTCTCATCGAAATCATCTTTTAACTTGAAGGACGACCACTTTGTTGGACTATAGGGAAATGCACCTATCACTATTGCCAGGCTTCGACCAAGGACCGGATGAGACCACAAGGCGATTTCTTTTACTTTGCCGGTGATAGGCGAATGGACCGGAGCTGATACAAATGCATCGCAATCACCTATCTTCTGCCCCGCCTGGACAGCATCTGATTTTCTAATCAGCGGCTTGCAAACAGCACCAATATGCTGGCTAAGCATCACCGCAACTTCTGTAACAGCAGGCCCACGCTGTATCTCCTTGTCACGGGTAAGCTCCTTTTTCTCCGGCGGGTGTATTCCACCGGGAAATGTAAATCTACCTTTCACATTAACTTTCATACAATAAAAATCTGAGACTATCTACCTTGACCAGCTCGTCTATGTATCACTCTTACAATCAATACGCAAACAAAACTTGACAATAGAGCCAACAGGCAACTAAGTGCTGTCTGCAATTGCTCGTTACTTATCGCTCTATCGAGAATTTTTTCAGAAACTGCTAAACAGACAATAAAAACCACAAGCGGCAGCAAAAAAGCAACAACAACCTTAATTACGACCGAAGGGCCTTTAACATCCCCCAGCCGTCGGTAAACCTCTTGGCAGTTGTGCTTTTGTTTACACTTTTCACAGAATTCTTGCTCAGCCATAGTTTTCACTACCATATAAAGAAAAGGCAATTTATAATAGATACAGTCGAGATTTTCAAACAGAACTTTTCCTAATTATGGATATTATTATGACCGCAAAGCTCAGACTGTTGATATTAAGCCTGGCTCTTTGCCTCTCTACCGGCTGTGCTGTCAATCCTATAACCGGCGAAGAGGAGCTGATGTTTATTTCGGAAAACCAGGACATCGAGATAGGCCGCGAATACGCCCCTGAGATTGAAAAGCAATTGGGCGGCAAAATCGACAATCCGAGTTTGCAAAACTATATTGACAGTGTCGGCCAGAGAATCGTTCGCATCAGCCACAGGCCGGACTGGGAATATCACTTCACCGCTGTCGAGCATAAAATGGTAAATGCTGTTGCTTTGCCAGGCGGGCACGTTTTCGTCACGAAAGGTATGCTCGAAAAATTGACCACCGAAGCTCAGCTCGCCGCCCTGCTGGCACACGAAATAGTGCACATTACCGCACGACACAGCTCAGCAGCTATTAGCAGACAAATGGGCTTGAGTTTTGTCCTTTTTGGCTTGAGTGCAGCAGCAGGCGCCAACATACCGCAGGACGCTGCAAGGGCAGCAGGACTCGCTTTGCAGCTTATTGGCCTTAAATACAGCAGAGTGCAGGAACGCCAGGCTGATGTGGCCGGCCTGGACTATATGGTCGTGGCCGGATACAATCCCTACGGTGCGGTTGAGCTTATGCAGATGTTGGAAGACCAGGACAAAGTTAGACCCGTCGAGTTTCTTTCCTCGCATCCTTCTCCTGAAAACCGGATAATATATTTGAACGCAAGGATTCAAACAAGGTACGATAATCCCGAAGGCTTGAGAATAGGAAAAAATGCCTACCGCTCCGCCGTCCTCGACCATTTACCCGATGATCCATCTGACAAATCACCACCCGACCACTTAACCAATTAACTAATCAACTAATTCACTATAATCCTGTTCCCCTGATTCCTGATATCCTGCATCCTGATTTCCTGTTCATCTGATAACCGTTTACCATCTTTCGAGTATCCAGTAACGAGCATCCAGTCTCGCGCAAAAAAAGCCCAACCATATTCAAGGTCGGGCTTAATAAAATCGCTTTCTCGTATTTTGTACTTTCCTTAGAGCCGGTCTTTGAGCAAAACAAAGGCACTGCAACAACAATCTTCTTTCTATCTCTGGCCAAAAACCAGCCAGCGTCCCCAATCGTGCTTATGCACTTGTGCCGCTCGTTATCCGGTCCCGCCGGCTTTTCTCCTATTTCTAATCTCTTCTGTCTCGCTACGGCCGCATTTGGGGCATCTATCCGGAAAATCGTTAGGAACAGTACCCCTCAGAAAAACTATCCCGCAATCCGGATTCATACATTTTTCAGCCCTGAAAACACTTTGCTCGCCGCACTTCTCACAAACCATCGGCGGGGCACTCGGCGCCATAGGATTCGCGTGTTCCGTTACATATTTGAAGTATCCCTTCTTACTCGTCTGATACTCAGCCTTACACGCTGGATTGTTGCATTTGACCCAAATCATCTCCTCATCAGAAATGCTGTCGATGGTACCACCACCTCCGTGTCCGGTTCCCCAGAATATTGCGCCGGCTGCACCCAGGCACACAACGATAACAATAATCATAATCGGTTTTTTCTTACTATCTTCCATATCAATTTCTCCAAAACAATTAAACTGCAATTCAGTTACAAACTAACACTAACAAATTATAACTTACGGTATGATTTGTCAATTGCTTATTATTTATTTTATTGGCCAGCTGGTACTCCATAACATGTGATTTGCATAGTTATCATTGCGAGCACCTCACCTGATTCTCAGGAAGTATGCAAAAGAAAATGTCCCAGCAATATCATTGCGAAGGAGCCGCAGGCGGCTGTGGCAATCTCAACCCTCACGATACGAAAGCCGTTTATTTACTTAGGAGACTTGCTTTGCAGGCCGAGGCAATCTCAACTGTTATGCTTCAGATTGCTTCGCGGAGTTTGCCCCTTCGACATGCTCAGGGCAGGCTCTGAGCAAAGCAAAAGGCTCGCAATGACACCCGTCATTTGAGCTGTTACAGAGTACTCGTCGGTTCGCCCGTGAGCCCGGATGCCATTTGAAGAATCCTGTCGGGCTCCTCCGGGAACCCTGTCCGGGCAGACAGATAAGCTGATTCAATGACAGCCATATTCCTTAGATTCTCTCTACCGCTGCTGCAAAGTTTATTTTCATCAGGCGACAATATACTTAAAGCAAAATTCTTTAACTGTTCTGTCATACAAAAATGCTCATCATCGTCGTATTCCAATTCCTCGCTGGTCTGGCCGAGACCATCGCTGACCATCAATTGCTTGCCATTGACCGTCAGAATTTTATCTTTCCCGTACAGCTTTAAAAATTCTTCTTTGGGACCAATCCCTGCTCGCCGCGACGCTATCAGGTTACCAATAAGCGTGTCGCTGAATTTCATCGTTACCACAGCCGTATCTTCCGTCAGATACAATCTCTGTTGCCTATCCTGGGCCTGGTTCGTATTTAATGTATAGACACGCTGCGGTATGTTAAAATTCCCCGTCATTAAGTCGATTAGCCTGTAACAGTTATGTAACAGCACACCCCCGCCGGCCAACTTCGGGTCGGTCTGCCAGCCAAGGTATGGCTGCTCACCTACACTGCAGAAAGCAGTTATCAGAAAAACCTGCTCCACCCGGCTTTGCTGCAGATACTCGCGCAAAGCAATAAAGCTCCGGGCAAAGCGGCTCGGATTCGCAATACCGAATTTTATATCTTCTTCTTCGCTCAAGCGGACAAATGCCACAGCCTCCTCAAAATTCCTCGCCGCCGGTGCTAATTTGAGTATATTGAACTTCTTTTTCATCGCCATCCGCACATATTCATCGCAACTGTGAATACCGGCGGCAACCAGCAGACAATCAAGCTGATTCTGGATTATCAGTTGTCGGTAGTCATCAAACGCGGCACATTGATATTCCCCAGCGACTTTCTCAGCAAGATTTGTATCTTTGTCGGCAACAGCTTGAATCTGGAAATAATCGACTCCACCGGCCGCTTCGAGCAGAAGCTGACCGCCTTCGTTAAGACCAAGTACCGCAGTTTTCAGTTTTCCTTCACTCATCCCCTGTTAACCTGATTCCCTGTTACCCTGATTCCCTGTTACCCTGATTCCCTGTTACCCTGATATCCTGATATCCTGATATCCTGCCACCCCCCTGCTATCCGGCTCTAATTCTACATTTCTTTTCTAAAAAAGAAACTACTAAAAACATTTATTACCGACAAAAAAATCAATCAGAAACTCCGAGAAAAAGAAAATGAGAAAAACTTGTCGAGAAAAAATAGGTAACTGTCCATAGTTTTTCCCTATTTTTTTCGCGTTAGTTTATGACCGCAAGGCCGAGGAGCTTTTCGGGGAATTCGCACATCTTAACTTTAAAACCACAGAGGGGGCAAAGATTAAAAAAGCAGATTTCACAGATTGGGCGTAGGGTGGCGGCTATTTGACTAAAGTCGAAGCAATGTATAGACGAAATAACCTCGTGCGCATTATCCTTCAGGGTTTGACTATACCATCAAAGACAAGACCTATGAAAAAAACACAAAAAATTAGAAGAACATCCCTCAAGGACGTCTTAATTGGCTGGTTTAAGAAGCCAAAAGAGGCCAAGGCTAAAAGCACGACAAAAGCCCCCCTTAAAGTTAGAGACAAATCGAGGAGCAAAGCTGAAAAGACAGTTTATTCCAAGTCAACGGCCAAATTAAAAGAAAAGCTCAAGGCTGAATCTCAGGCAAGGGCCGAAGCGGAGAAAAGGCTGAAGACAGAAATTAAAGCCAGAAAAAAGGCTGAAGCAATCCTGAAGGCCGAAAGCAAAAAACGACAAAGTCTCGATGCCCAGGTCAAGAAGGTGATTGTAGAAGACGATACAGAAGGAGAAGAGAAATTCCTTTCCTGTGCAAAAGAAATAAAAGATTGCATAGAATTGATTAATAAAAGTAGTGGTGGCACTGCAGGTAAGCCGAACAGATATAGTGAACATGCAGATATGGATAATATAGACAGCAAAGCCGGCAAGAAGGCAGGCAATTATAAAGCCACCGGCGGCAGGGACGGCGATAAAGGCACTAAAAGCAGCAGGCAAGGTGTCTCCCCTGCGGAAATGGTAATGTTAGTAGCCAAAGCAGAGGAAAATATATCCAAAGCTATAATTAAAGCTAAAGAAAAAGACGATAAAAAGGCCAAAAGAGCAAAGTGAAAAAGCCAATCAACAGGGAAACTACAACAAAGGAAGCCGTAAGGATTATAATTGAAAATAATATTACCGGCCTGCCCGCTGTCGAAAAGTAGTGGATTATTTTAATGGTTAACTTGTTAATTGGTTAATTCAAGTTGTTCCACTCACAAATTAACTCTTAACAAATTAACCAACATTTCTGAGAAAAATCAGTTGCCCCGCACGAAACCTGTCCTGAGTGTAATCGAAGGATAAACCCCTTCCGCCTGCCCCCAGGGTTAGCTCCTGGGCACCGCCGAACTTGCCGTTACGAATATTTTTATTTTATTTTTATTGACAACCGGTTAGCTCTTACAGTATAGTAAGAATAAGTTTAGGTGGGTATATTCTCACGTCTCTCAAGAATATCCTATGAAAAAATCGAGAGACACAATTTATGGCCAATGAAAGGCCAAAAGGAGTACGATAGTGAGTAAAGGTAAAGTAAAATGGTTTAATGAGAAAAAAGGTTTTGGATTTATCTGCCCTGATTCCGGCAGTGAGGACTTGTTCGTTCATCACTCGGAAATCAGGACGACCGGCTACGCCAGCCTCAATGAAGGCCAGACGGTGGAATTCGAGGTCGGACAGGGCAAAAAAGGCCCGTGTGCGACCAACGTAATACCTTCATAATCAGAAGAATAAAACCGTAAAAACCAACGGGCCCCGCTTCAAGTCGGGGCCCGTCTCATTTTTAAATCTAAACGTGTGAGTAGTTGATTGGTGAATTAGTTAATTAAGACGGATGACAGAAGACGGAAGGCAGAGGAGGGACGATAGAGAACGGAGGACGGACGAAGGACGAGAATCTAAAATCCAGAATCGAGTATCGAGCATCGAGAAAAAAATGCCTGAGAAAAAGAAGATGCGAAAAACTTGTCGAGCAAAAGCAGGTAACTGTCACTTTTTCTTTCAAATAATCAATAATAAATATCGAATATCCGGCGCCGTTTGACGGAATCATTTGAAAGGGCCTGCTCCACCAATCATATAACGGTGTGCTCAGCAATCCCTGATCTGTCCCCTGAATGATGTGCTTACCCTGATTAAGGATAACTTCAAATTCATCCAATTCTTCTTCAATAGATGCTGTTCTCTGGGTAAGAACAATGTTATCCCTCGTTACAACATATGACACTGTTTCATCAGAGCTATGCAACTTTATTGCTCCTTCCCCAAAAGCTATTCGCTTGTAGAACTCAGCAGGTAGAGGCGACTGTTCTGCTCCACACTCAGCCAAAACAAAATCTATTATTATCCCTGAACAGTTATCCAAAGAAAAAGCCCGAACATGTTTAGACCCGATAGTAAAAGATTGAAGATTGTAACCTTTGATTTTGAACATTGTTTCTCCCTGTTTCTCATTATTTTATTGAATTTTCACCTGTATTGTCCTTTAAATAATTTTCACGTAGAGTTTCGTCTTTGCCCTTTAGACATTGCATGGAAAAATGGGAATGCTCATTTATTTTTCTGTCCCACATTATATTATAAAAGTACAATCCCCACAATTCACGCCATTTTCGTCGCTCATAGCTCGTCCCTCGTGGTTCGTATTGCGTATATCGCATTGGTTAATTAGTTTTCTTTCACTCACTAATCACGAATTAACAACTCACTAAATAACAAGCGTTTCCAGCCGGTCAATTTTCATATTTATTTTATTACCGCTCCATAACTGTCGCGGCTCTGTTTGTTATCTCGTATGTCGTATGGATTCCTGCTTCCGCAGGAATGACAGAAAACAGCTACGACACTCAAAAGCAGAACCCGCCATTTTCGTCTCTCGTGTCTCGTGACTCGTCCCTCGTATATCCCTTCGACTACGCTCAGGGTAAACTAAGAAGCAAATCTCGAGTTGATTCAAAGTCCCTTCGACTAAGCTCAGGGCAAGTTAATTCGCCCCCTGGTGTCTCTCTTATCAGGCGGGGTAAAATATCGGAAAAGGAGGGGAAAGTCAAGGGTTTTTTGGTTAACTGGTTAACTGGTTAACTGGTTAATTAGTTAATTGGTTAATATCTCACGGGGTTAATTGGTAGTAGTAAGCTAAAGTAAATTAAAGTGCCTAACTTGTGCCACAGGTAAGTGAGCTAAAGTACCTAAAGTGAGCTAAAATGCCTAAAGTTAACAGAAAAAGGATACTGGATTCTGGATACTCATTTCTCGTCGGTCCTCTGTCCTCTATCGTCGGTCACCCCTCGTCCGTCGTCACGGGCTAAATCATCCACTAAATAAAAGACGTTTCCTGGCGAATAATTACCACTCCATTACCCCAGCGCTTTCTTGCGAAAGCAAGAGCGTGGGCGGCTCTTTTTATTAGCTCGTATCTCGTGAAGAGACGTTTGAGTGGCCAATATTTTTAATTTGGCTTATCGCCTGTGTACCACCTTGACGGCACATCGTCTCCTGTAGTTTCTTCCAGAGCGGTAACGTGTCCATCCAGCCAAAGGATATTAGCACGTCCTCCGGTCCTGTCGTCGTCGGCGTATCTCATATTGTGTCTGAAAATCTGCCGATAGCTGAAGAAACGACTGCCGCCTCGCCGATAGCTGGTCAGATTCATAGCGCCGGGTCTATCACCATTATGAAACCCATCGTCGGTGCCACATTCCGGTCTTGGTTCGGCGTGGTCGGTACAAAAGATGAATTCTGAAACACGGTATATATCATTTGTATCTCGGCCCCTGGCTCTCGAATGATGATTCAAACCAAACGCTGCGTGCTGAATTGCTATGGAAGGGTCGGGAACATCATATATTAATCGGGGAACACGTATTAGACTCGGACAGCCAAATATCTTGGTATCTTTGAGGTAATCTTTGTAATAAAGACCCCAATAAGACCCACTGGAACCGGGTCTTCGATAAGTAACGCCGTCCGACTGGAACCACAGAAATTCGTTGGCACTCTGGGTATTGGGCAGTTTGCGTTCGTAGTCGTCGAGGTACATTTGCACAGCAAATCCCACATTACGCAAATTTGATTTGCAGGCTGTTTCTCGTGCTATCTCCCTGATCTTCCGCATGGCAGGCATCAGGATTGCCAGCAGTATGGCAATGATAGCAATCACCACCAATAGCTCTATTAACGTAAAACCTCTTTTCGTGCACTTAGTGGAACTTTTTTCGTAATTAGTCATTGGTTTGTCTCCTATAAACTTGTGTAACGCCAAAACAACAGTTTTTGGAACAAATGTTTTCCACATGCACCTTTTAGCAAGGCTGCTGTGCATAAACCCTCATTGTTTTATAATATAAAAGGAATGAAAAGTCAAGGGATTTTTTAACTGGTTAATTGGTGAATTAGTTGATTGGTAAATTGGTGAATTAGTTGATTAGAAAAATGATAATAAAGGGCTACCCCGTGAGATAAACTTTGCTATCTCACGAGAAATGCAGCTTAATTCTTGCCGAGGGGGTCGTACCAGCGCTTGGGTATGTCTTCTCCGAGTGTCTCATTTATGCTGGTTATATGTCCATCCAGCCAGAGACAATTGAGTCTACCACCTGTCTTAAAGTCGTCAGCGGATTTTATAGCGTGTCTGAAGATACCGCGATACCAGGTCCAACGACCGCCGCCCTGCCTGTAGTGGGTGAGATTCTTGCCGCTGGAGTCAGGGCAGAGCATATCGTTTCCATTCTCTATTCTCGGCTCCATATGGTCGTGAGCGACGATAACTTCCGAATGGCGGGGGATAGTAGCAGATTTCTCCTTTGTCAGCCAGCCGTTCATAGAATACGCCGAATTGTCTATTTCGCCGGAGCCGTATAGCATTTCCTGTGCTACTATCTGAGAGAAGTTTTTGAAGCTCGGGCATCCGAAAAGCTTCGGCTCTTTTACATAATCAAGATAGATAACACCCCAATATGAGCGGTCATCGCCAGCCTTCAGCAACTGTCCTCTGGAGCCGTACCAGAGATGGCCGTTACAGTTGTTCGTGTGTGTGTGGAAGTCGGGCATCGTGTAATCGTTGTCCTGCAGGTACATCACAATACCAAGGCCTATGCCCCTCAGATTGGCCCTGCAGGCCTGTTCACGCGCCTGCTCTCTTACTTTCCGTAGAGCCGGCATCAGTATCGCCAGCAGCAGCGCAATTATCGCAATAACAACGAGAAGCTCAATTAACGTAAACGCCGTTAGAAAAGAACGTCTTACTTCTAACGGGGTAAATGTCTTTTTCCTGTGCATCAATAACTCCTTCCTGCAAACTGCATTTATTGTTGATGGAATTGACTCTTGGTCTCCAGCAACCGTTCACGGGCACTTTGAATCGATTGGACAACACACCCAAAATCAAATACCCAACTCATAATATGCCATTTATCTTATAGCACATTTGAAGATGTAATCCAAGTAAAAAATCTCCCTTTTTCAAGTGGAGGTCGGATATGCAGAAAACTCGTCACTCGCGACTCGAGTTAATTGGTTAATTAGTGAATTAGAAAAAGGCTACAAAACTTACTATCCCATAGGGTCATCTTCCGTATTCCGTCTTCTGTCCTCCGTCTTCTTTCTTCTGTCTTCTGTTGTCTGTCCTCTGTCGTCTGTCGTCCTGTCTCACGGGGTAAAAAAACGTGCAAAAAAACGGAAAATGTGATAATATGGATTTGATGCAAGCCATCGAAGATGGTTTTCGTTACGGCTAAATCGGAGAACCCGATAGGTCAAAGACAATCTGATGCAAGCTCGCCCGGCAGCTTTTTGCCGGCAAATCCGCCGGTCGGCGGGGATTGGAAGGAAATGGAGCTAAGTTATGATGCGCGTTCGGAACAAAGAAACGTTTAAGTGCATTCTGCTTGCTCTGGGGATGTTTGTTTGCCTGTTTCCGGCAGGATGTGAAACAACATCAGAAGATTACTACAATCGTGGGATTGCCTATTGTAAGAAAGGCGAGTATGACCGTGCCATCTCAGATTATACCGAGGCCATTGATATAAACCCATGGTTCGCTCAAGCCTACTACAATCGGGGCGGTGCCTACGGCAGGAAACGACAATATGACCAGGCTATCCTGGACTATACCAAGGCCGTTGAGATAGACCCGGGATTTGCCGAAGCCTATAACAATCGTGGGGCTGCATACGGCGCTCAAGGCCAATATGATTCGGCCATCTCAGACTTCTCTAAGGCCGTTGAGATAAAGCCGGGGTACGCTGAGGCCTACGTCAATCGGGGCTTTGCCTATTATAACAAAGGGCAATATGACCAGGCTGTCTCAGATTATACGAGGGTCCTTGAGATAAAACCGGGGGACGGTGAAGTTTACTATAAGCGGGGGGCTGCTAATGGCAAGAGAGGCGAGTATGACCGTGCCATCTCAGATTATACCAGCGCCATTGAGATAAAGCCGGGATTTGCCAAAGCCTACTACAACCGGGGGCGTGCCTATGGAGCCAAAGGGAAATACGACCTGGCTATCCCGGACTTCAACAAGGTGCTCGATATGAACCCACTGGACGCCGAAGCCTATAACAATCGTGGGGCCGCATACGCAGCTAAAGGCGAATATGACAAAACATGGGAGGATGTACACAAGGCGGAGGAATTAGGTTATCAGGTCCGCCCGGACTTTCTCAAGGCACTTCGTAAAGCTTCAGGAAGAGAAAGATGAATTAACGCCGAGGAGCTATTCGGCGAATTTGCGTATTTGAACTTTCCCAAGACACTGACGGACACTGACTTTTTGGACACAGACTAACATAACCACAGATTTCACAGATTAAAAAGGATTAGTCCTAAAACAAGCGAGTTTTTTCAGGCTTGTACGAGGTGAAACCGCTGGTTTTACCGGGACATAGCTTCCCTGTCCCAGCCGATTGGCCGGTTAAGTTTATTGCTTCAAGTTGTCGTTGTGTCATATGTTTCTCGTTTCTCAAAATCTCAAGGAGCCCGCAAATATCGCGGCGTCCATACCGCGACTTCTATAAGAATGAACGCTAACACCGTAGAGGATACCGCAATGT
>JBAQFY010000179.1:0-7697 GCA_049287505.1 Sedimentisphaerales bacterium
TGTTAGACAAGGAAGGCAAAAATATCGACGCAGTTACGGTATCAACGCCGGATAATACGCACGCCGTCGCAGCAATGATGGCTATCAAGATGGGCAAGCACGTCTATTGCCAGAAGCCATTGGCGCACGATGTCTTTGAAGCTCGTCAGCTTACCGAGGCGGCCCGAAAGTATAAAGTAATGACTCAGATGGGCATTCAGATTCACGCTGAAAATTCCGTCAAGCTTGTGGTGGAGATTATTAAGTCGGGCTTGATTGGTCAGGTGCGAAAGGTAGATATCTGGAGTAACAAGGACTGGGGCGGCGGCACCCGGCCTACAGAGGCCGAGCCTGTACCTGAAACGCTCGATTGGGACCTGTGGTTAGGTCCGGCCCCCTGGCGGCCCTACCATTCGACTTATCTGCCCGGTAACTGGCGGCGCTGGTGGGATTTCGGTACAGGGACGTTAGGAGATATGGGCTGTCATATAATAGACCCCGCCTTTTGGTCCCTCGACCTGAAATATCCTATAAGCGTGGAGGCGCACCCCACGAAGTTTAATAATGAAACATATCCGCAGGGGACAGCCGTTCAATGGGAGTTTCCCGAACGCGGCTCGCCCCCAAGGGGCAAGCTGCCAGCAGTTACAGTTAGCTGGTATGACGGCGTCAAAAGCCCCCCTTTGCCGAAAGAGCTTGACTCGGGGCGGAAACTGCCCGATCAGGGGGGGCTATACTACGGCGAAAAGGGCACCATACTTGCCCCCCATATGGGCGGGCCGAGACTGATACCGGAATCGAAAATGGTAGGTTTCAAAGCACCGGAGCCGTTTTTGGGCAGAGGTGTTGACCATTACCAGGAATGGATAAGGGCTTGTAAGGGCGGTCCGAAGCCTTCAGCTAATTTCGATTATTCCGGACCGCTGAGTGAAACTATCCTGCTGGGTAACGTGGCGGCTCGCGCCGGCGAGAAATTATACTGGGACGGGCCTAACTTCAAGATTACCAATCTGCCTGAGGCCGAAAAATACTTAAAACGCGAATATCGTGAAGGTTGGAGATTATAGTTATACTATTTTCTCTGGAAAGAACGTCTTAATTACAGGAGAAAAAGAAATGAACAGAAAGACAAAACTTATTGCCGGGCTACTGGCTCTTGTATTGTGTTTTAGCTGGGCACCCAAGGCAAACGCAAACGCCGATGACCTGAAAGGCTGGAAATTAGGCATGCAGGCGTACAGTTTCAATCGCTTCACGTTTTTCGAGGCGGTTGACAAGACCAAGGCGCTTAATATGCGCTATATCGAGGTCTATCCCGGTCAGCAAATGAGCAAGGAAAAACCGGATGTCAAGACCGACCACAACATGTCCAGCGAGAACAAAAAGGAAATGCTTCAAAAGCTCCAGGGGAGCGGAGTAAAACTTACGAACTACGGCGTGGTCGGGCTTCCAAACAACGAGGCGGAATGCCGAAAGGTCTTCGATTTCGCGCGTGAAATGGGAATTGAGAATATCGTCTCGGAACCGCCGGAAGACGCCTTTGACTTGGTTGACAGACTCTGCAAAGAGTATAAGATTGGCGTGGCGATTCATAACCATCCCAAACCTTCGCACTACTGGAGTCCCGATACGGTGATGCGGGTCTGCGAGGGCAGGAGCAACTGGATTGGGGCTTGTGCGGACACCGGGCACTGGTGCCGGTCGGGAGTTGACCCTTTTGAGGCGGTGAAGAAGCTCGGCAGGGCCGGCAGAATCAGGAGCTTCCATTTCAAGGACCTCAATGAGTTCGGCAACCCTAATGCACACGATGTGATATGGGGCACAGGAACAGGCAAAGTCAAGGCGATATTGACCGAGCTTAACCGTCAGAATTTCAAGGGCGTATTCTCGATTGAGTATGAGCACAACTGGCTAAACTCGATGCCCGAGATTGCAGGGTGCGTGGCGTTCTTCAGAAAGGTCGCAGCCGAGCTGAGCGACGTCGAGCCCAAAGACGTCTTTAAAAAAGACCTCTCGAATGCCGTGATGCAGCCCAACTCCTGGGCTTTTGACGGAGACGGCGTCCTTTCACCCACACCTGACGGTCACGGCGATATCTGGACCAAAGAACGCTACGGCAACTTTACACTCGAACTCGACTTCAAAGTACCCGAAAAGGGCAACAGCGGGGTCTTTATCCGCACCGGCAGTATAGAGAAATGGATAAACACCGCTATAGAAGTGCAAATTCACGCCACCACAGATGGGACAAAGCACGGCCAGTGCGGCGCTATTTACGACTGTCTCTCACCCTCAAAAACGGCGGTTAAAAAACCCGGAGAATGGAACCACTACGTCATCACCTGTCTGGACAATAAGATTTATGTAAACCTCAACGGTGAAGACATCATCGATATGGACCTGGACCTCTGGACTGAGCCGCATAAAAATCCCCAGGGAACCGAGAACAAGTTCCCCACCGCATACAAGGATATGCCCCGCGAAGGACACCTCGGCTTCCAATACCACGGCAATCCAATCTGGTTCAAAAATCTTAAAATCAAATCTTTCGATTGAGGCTAACTATAATGAAATACATACAAATGAAAAACAAGAACAACAAATCTATCATCTCAAGTAGGACGGTTCTGCTTATTATGATATTGGCTTTGAATTTGTTTGGGCCGTTTATGTTCGGTTGTGGGCAGACTGCACTAGCGGGCGATTCAAATTCATCCCAGGAGTGGATATCACTGTTCAACGGCAAAGACCTAAACGGCTGGGACGGCGATGAGCGTCTGTGGTCGGTTCAGGATGGCGTTATTCGAGGCCAAACCACCATTACCAAGCCTGCTCTCGGCAATACGTTTCTTATCTGGCGCGGCGGTACGCCCCTGGGGGGCAAGCTCAGAGATTTCGAGCTGAAACTCAAATTCCGGATTGAGAACGGTAACTCCGGCGTTCAGTATCGCAGTAAAGAAGTGAGCAAGTGGGTTGTCAGCGGCTACCAGGCGGAAGTTGAGAACGCTCCGGGCAAGGTCGGGTTCCTCTACCATGAGAGAGGCCGGGGATGGCTTGTCAACGTCGGCGATATGATGGTCATCGATGAGAAGGGCAATAAAAATGTTATCGGCAATGTCGCCGATAAGGACGAGCTAATCAAGGCCGGCTACTACAAGGAAAAGGACTGGAACGAATATAGAATCATCGCTTCGGGCAACCATCTGATACACTATCTGAACGGCTACCAGACTATAGAGCTGGTTGACAATGACCGGGTAACGAATCCGGACGACCCCAAGGACAACAATGGTTCTGCCCGTGAAGGCATCCTGGCGCTTCAAATTCACGCCGGGCCGCCAATGCTTGTGGAGTTCAAAGACATCTACATCAGAGAGCTAAAGCCGAAATATGGCGATGCCATCGTGCTTTTCAACGGCAAAGACCTTAACAACTGGATTGTCAAAGGCGACAGGCAAAAGAGCAAATGGGTGGCCGGCACCGCCGCTATGTCATCCGAGAATCCGAATTTGTTAGTGAATAAAGGCGGCAATGGCGAAATGATAAATCTGGCCACTCAACACGGCGAGAGCATCGATATATACTCGAAAGAAAAATTCGGCGACTGCCGTATCGAGCTTCAGGTGATGGTGCCGAAAGATTCCAATTCCGGCATTTATGTTATGGGTGAATACGAGATTCAGGTGCTGGATAGCTGGGGAAGAGAAAAAATGGGTCCTGGTGATATGGGCGCGATTTACGGTGCCGGAGCGCCTCGCGTGAATGCGTGTAAGAGACCCGGTGAATGGCAGAAGTACATAATTGAATTTCAGGCCCCCAGGTTCGACGCCAACGGCAAAAAAACCGGTAATGCCAAGTTTGTCAAGATAGAGCTCAACGGCCAGGTGCTGCATGAGAATCTCGAAATGACCAAGGGTGTTACGGGCGGCGCTCTGACCGGCAGGGAAGCACCTTTCGGTCCGCTTATGTTCCAGGGCAACCATGGGCCGGTGGCGTTTCGTAATATAATAGTGAAACCATCGGTGGAGTAACCGTATATCGCTGCTGAAAATATGAACCCCGCCCGCCGAAGACGGGACGGGATGAACCGGCGAGATTGTTTTTTCTCGTCGTATTTCCAAACAATATTTGAATCCCGCCCATTGTAATAGGAAGACGGGCGGGATGAAGCGATAAACATGCGGTAATTCCGGCGCAGTTTCGGACGGTACGGACAGAAAAAACGTCAATTGTGCACTTGACGGTAAACTACGGCGAAGCTATATTACGTGACAATAAAAGCCGGTGATTAGTTTAATTGTTAAATTTATGGAGTTGACAGGAATACGATGAGTGAACAAAAAAATGATAAAAAAATTAACAGACGTAGTTTCCTTCGTTCTACTGCGGCGGCAGGGGCGGGACTGGCATTTTCGCCGATGGTTTTAGGACAGAGCGGGGGAGGAAAGTCAGATGATATTAACATAGCCCTGCTTGGCGCCGGAGCTCAGGGACAGGTTTTGATGAACGACTGTCTGAAGATACCCGGGATTCGCTTTAAGGCGGTCTGCGATATCTGGACAGCCTGGAATCAAAAACGTGTCTCTCGCACACTCAATGCCTTCAAGCACGTGAATAATACCTATGTGGACTACAAGGAAATGCTCGATAAAGAGAAAGACCTCGATGCGGTCATTATTGCCACGCCAGACTTCTGGCACTGCGAGCACGCGGTTGCCTGCCTGGAGGCCGGGCTGAACGTCTATTGCGAAAAGGAGATGTCCAACACCCTCGAAGGCGCCAGGAAAATGGTCGAGGCTGCAAAGAAAACCGGCAAACTGCTGCAGATAGGCCATCAGCGTCGCAGTAATCCCCGGTACAGGCACTGCTATGAGAAGCTAATCAAAGACGCTAAGATTCTGGGTCGGATTACAACAATCAACGGTCAGTGGAACCGCAGCAAGGCGGCGTGCGAGGATTTGGGTTTCCCGAAAAACGCCGTTATTGACGAGGCTACGCTGAAAAAGTATGGTTTTGACTCGATGCAGCAGTTCAGAAACTGGCGTTGGTACAAGGGACTGGGAGGCGGGCCGATAGTTGACCTCGGCTCGCACCAGATAGACATCTTTAGCTGGTTCCTCGGCGCAAATCCCAAAGCTGTGATGGCCAGCGGTGGTATCGACTACTGGAAAGGACACGACTGGTACGACAACGTTATGGCCATTTATGAATATCAGGTCGGTGACAGCACCGTCAGGGCGTTTTATCAGACAATAACGACCAACAGCAGCCAGGGGTATTTTGAGACGTTTATGGGCGATGAAGGGACGCTGTTAATCTCGGAAGCCGCCGGACGAGGCACGGTATATCGCGAAGCCGACGTAACGGCCGACGACTGGCAAAAATGGGTAAAGATGGGCTTCATCAAGGAGATTGTGGAGGAGAAGCAAGAAGAAAAGCCCGCCAGCGACGCTGTGCTGGACGTGCGTGAGTCGCTGACGCCGCCCAGTTATGACATACCTGTAACAATGGAAGGCAAGCCATATCACCAGCCGCACCTCGAGAACTTCTTCGACGCGGTTCGCGGCAATGGCAAACTCAATTGCCCCGCTGAAATCGGATACGAAACGGCGGTTACGGTATTGAAGGTTAATGAGGCAGTGGAAGCCGGCAGGAAGTTAGATTTCAAGCCGGAAGACTTCGAAGTATAAAAAACGCTTGTTAAAAATAGAGCGTATTGTACTATTTAGTCTGTCAAATTTGATTTTATAGCTTGGAAGGGTGGCAGCCTCAAGCGCAACGTGGCACGGTCTTCCAGGCCGTGAATAATATAGTAATCACGGGCAGGATGCCCGTGCCACGCTTGGGGATGGCGTCCCGTGTATTTACCATCCCCAAAGCCCCCTGCTTCTGCAGGGGCAAGCTTGTCCCCGCGTAGGCGGGGAGCTATGAGTCTGCCACTCAACCGTGAGAATGCTCACTTACAGATTCAAACTTGACAGACTACTATTTCTTCGATGAATGTTAATACATTGAAAAAGGATTGACCGCACGTTGAGAAAAGGATTGATATTAACAGGCTTTTTGTATTTTCTGGTATTGTTTCTGTCTGCCCCCACTGTTTGTTTCGCAAACAAAGCAAAGGAAGCTGATAGCGAGCAGAAACTTCTGGGCGACGAAAGTGACGGCAGCCAGGCACCTTCAATTCATCTTATTCCTCTGTTTTCTGAAAATGAAGAGGGCAAACAAGGGGGAAAGATTACTCCTGATGATGACCCTCTTCTCCCGTTTTCAACACGCTGGACCTGCGGGGATTGCCACAGCTACGGGATAATCAGCAAAGGCTGGCATTTCAGCGCTGTTGACCCGAATGCTGCTCCCGGTCGTCCGGGGCAGCCGTGGATACTCGCCGATGCTCGGAGCGGTACCCAGATTCCGCTTTCGTATCGTCCCTGGCCGGGGACTTCCAAGCCTGAGCAGGTCGGCTTAACGGCTCGTGAATTCACGAGGTATTTTGGCCGACATACGCCCGGCGGCGGCGCCGGAGAGGTTGAAACTGAAGACCCAGATGAGATTATGCGCAGCTATATCTCCGGCAAGCTGGAAATCAACTGTCTGAGCTGCCATAATGCCGAACCAAGCCAGGACCAGGGAGGGTCAACAGGATACGCTGTCCAGATAGCACGTGAGAATTTCCGGTGGGCTTCGGCTGCCAGCTGCGGATTCGCTTCCGTCAATGGTTCGGTCAGGGATATGCCCGAGACCTATGACCCTTTTATGCCTGAGCCGCCGGAAGACCCAATGAAGATTCCGCCAGGGGTAAAGTATCGCGAGAACACATTTGACTTTGAGAACAATGTCTCCTTTAACGTCGTAAGAGAGGTCCCCGACCAACGGTGCTACTTCTGCCATTCCAACCTGTATATAGACAAGGAAGATGCAGAAAAGTGGAGCTCTGATGAAGATATTCACCTGACGGCCGGTTTGAAGTGCGTTGATTGTCACCGTAACGGCACCGACCATAACATCATCAGAGGATATGTCGAAGAAGCAGGCATCACACAGAACCCGCTGGCTGCCACAAGTTCATGTGAAGGTTGTCACCTGCCGGAAGGTGAAGATGAGCCCAAGGCGGGTCGGCTTGGGGCGCCGATTCCGAAGCATATAGGAATCCCGACGATCCATTTCGAGAAACTGACCTGCACCGCCTGCCACTCGGGTCCCTGGCCAACAGAAAAGACGATTTTGACTAAAACCGCCCGGGCGCATCGCCTGGGAACGGTCGGGGTCAATAAATCCCATGAGGCGCTTCCGCACATCATTGCCCCTGTTTTTGCCAAGCAGGGCGGGATAGGCGGAGCGTACATTGGTCGGCTCCGGCTTATGGAAGCCGGCAAGATTGCACCTCATAAGCTAATTTGGCCTGCCTTTTGGGGGACATTGAAAGACCAAAAAGTTACGCCGATTGATTTCGAAGCCGTCCAAGAAACTATTGGCCAAGTGTTTGCCGGGCTTGAGCTGTCGGCTACCGGTGACTGGCCGGGTTTGACTGAAGAGCATATCGTAAAGGCCCTGAACTCGCTTCAAAAAGAAGTTCGGGGCGAAGCTGTCTATGTTGACGGCGGCAAACTCTACAGCCTTGATGATTCCGGCAAACTACAGCAAGAAGGGCACCCGTCGGCCAAGCCTTATTTGTGGCCCATCGGCCATAACGTCAGGCCGGCTGCGCAGTCATTAGG
>JBAQFY010000180.1:0-22778 GCA_049287505.1 Sedimentisphaerales bacterium
ATGGAATATCGACCTGCAGGCGTTTGCAGACCAAGGCGTGAACCTTGCCAATGTCAATACGCTCGCCCTTGGATTAGGCAATAAGAAAAACCCGCAGGCTGGCGGTTCAGGTACGATGTATTTTGACGATATTCGACTGTATCCTCCGCCGCCGGCAGCACCGTAAGTAGAAATTGATTGCCCGCGATGATGGACAACAAAGCAACGGATTTATGTCAATTCGGGGCCTATGCCTATTGACTCGGCAGAGGCCCCGTTTGTTTTCATAAGCATTCAGGTTGTCATGCCACCTTCTCCTTCGCCCTCGCCCCGGATAGAAAATATTGAACAAGCAGTCCCTTGATGGAACGACATTCATTCTATATCGGGGTATTCGTGCAAAGCGCAGGCTATTGACGCTCAACACTAATTCGGTAGCCGGAATATGGTACGAGCCTTTAATCCAGGCGCTCCAGTTTTGTTGTTGAATATCTACCTTATGCTGTTAGAGCTGCGTGTTGAGCACGGCTTGCCACCGCTTCTTTTATCCGTTTTGGTGTCATGGGAAGTTGAAATAACCTGACACCTGCTGCATCATATATGGCGTTGGCAATAACAGCGCCCATGCAAATAATGGCCGGCTCGCCACCTCCCTGGGGCGAGATGTCTTCTGCCTTTATAAGCACTGTTTCGATTTTTGGCAGCCATGAGAAACGAGGCAGTTCATACGTGCTGAAGTCCGAGTCAAGAATTTTTCCACCTTTGAAGCGAATCTCTTCAGACAGCGCATAACCTAATCCCATTGTGATACAACCTTCTATCTGCAACATAGCTCCTTCAGGATTAACTACTATACCCATATCTTGAGCACATACTACGCGCTTAACCTGCACGCTTCCGGTTTGCTTGTTGACATCAACCTCGGCTATATGGGCAACATAAGTACCCGAATCGGTACCACAGGCTACACCGAAGCCGCGAGAACTTGGCGTTTTTGATGGCGTCCAACTGAATTTTTCTGCTGCCGCTTCAAGAACCCTCCGCATTCTCTCATCCTTCAAATTTTTCAGACGGAACTCCACGGGGTCCATACCGGCTTTGGAAGCCACAATATCAATTTGAGACTCTCTGGCAAAAGTATTAGTGTTGTTGCCTGGTGCACGCCAGGGTCCCGTGTCAAAGGGATGAGGACCAGGCTCACCTCCCCTCCACTCTCCGAATGCGGCTGTGATATGATGCGGCACATCATAGAATTGCTGAGAACCTCTTGAACCTGCAAAATAAACACCATAGTCCCAGAAAGCAATCTTGCCTGCATTTGTGATTCCCGACTTTATTTTGACCACAGCGGCTGGTCGAAAGCTGTCATAAAAGAATTCTTCCGCACGGCTGAAGGCAACCTGGACAGGTTTGCCGGTTAATTTTGATAACCTCGCGGCCTCTACAGCCTGGAAACTTTTGCTCTTTCCCCCGAATCCGCCACCAACAAATGGAGTGACAACACGGACATTCTCAGAAGAAAAGCCCAGAGCCTGTACTACCTGGTCTTTAAGGGGGAAAGGAGTCTGAGTCGATGCCCAGACGGTTGCTTTATCACCCTCAACTTTGGCCACAGCGGTATGAGTTTCCATAGGGGCATGCGCAACATAGCTGTTCAAGTATGTTTCTTCTACCACAACGTCGGCAAGTCTTTCCCCCTCTTTGATGTCACCCCCACTTTCAACTATATTTCTTCCCGGGGCGTTATTAAGCAAATGCTCAAAAATATTCTCATCGTCGATTTGCGTTTCCGGCAGCTCAAATTGTGCTTTGATTTTTGCAAGAGCATTTTCCGCCTCGTCGGGATTCTTGTGCAGCACCGCGAGCAGGTCACCATCCCGAATCAATTGAATACCCGGAATTTCCTCAACCGCAGAGGTGTCAACACTGCTTAATTTAGCACCGTGGGCAGGAGGTCTTAGAATCTTCGCATATAACATATCGGGAAGCCGAATATCGCCTGCATATTTAGCTTTGCCGGTAACCTTCTCTAAAGCATCCCGGCGTAAAAAAGATTTCCCAATAACTTTAAACTCAGAAGGCGTCTTTAAGGAAGGTTTTTGTTTCACGACCCTTGCTATATTTTTACCTTTAGCCAGCTGGGCATACGTAACCCGATTTTGTTTCTGATTCTTATCGAATATTACTCCATTTTCCGCGGCTAATCTGTCAGCAGGAGTCTGGAGATGCTCGGCAGCCAACTCTATTAAGACAGCTTTTGCCTCTGCGCCCGCAGCCCTCAAAGGTGGGCCGAAGAAACGCGTGCTCATGGAACCGAAGGTGCCCATATCCCATGGGCAGAGAGAAGTATCACCCATCACCATATCGACCGATTCCAGGGCTATATCAAGCTCATCGGCTAACATCTGTGCCAAGGAAGTTATAACACCCTGGCCCAATTCGACTTTGCCGGTGAAACAGGTTACACGGCCATCGGCCCCAATTCTAAGATAGGCGTTAAAGTCATCAGGATAGCCTCTGCCGCGTCTTTGTGCCTCTAATAGCGAGAGGTCTCCAATGGTGAAAAAGATTATGATTCCACCGCCCAGGCACTTGATAAATTCCCGACGGGTAAGATTAGGGTCGGTGGTTATATCACTGAAATCGAGCTTAATATATTTATCTTCGTTCATCTCTGCTCGGCTCCTTTCATTTCTTCGGCTGCGGACTGGATAGCCTCGATGATACGTTTGTGCGCGCCGCATCGGCATAAGTTACTCTCCGATTGCGGATTAACGTTCAATTAGCTAATTCACCCCGTTATCCACAGGATGCCTTGCGGCAGAGAAATCCACCGTCGGCACAGGCCGTTAGGGAATCGAATTCTCTCCGAAAGGAGTCCTTAGGACTAACGGGGTAAACAAACTTCAGAGCGCTTGTTTTATCCGTTCCGGGGTCATGGGCATTTGCAACAATCTGGCTCCCGTTGCATCGTAAATGGCGTTGGCAATAACGCCACCGACACAAATAATGGGCGGCTCTCCGCATCCTTTTGAAGGAGAATCGTCCGCTTTTATCAGCACCGTTTCGATTTCCGGCACCCAGGAGAAACGGGGCAGCTTGTATGTGCCGAAGCTTAAATCAATAATCCTTCCGCCCTCAAAGTGGACCTCTTCGGTCAGCGCGTAACCCAGCCCCATAGTGACGCCACCTTCTATCTGCAGCTTGGCCCCTTCCGGATTAATCACGAGGCCAATATCTATGGCGCAGACTACGCGTTTAACCTGCACGTTTCCAGTTTGCTTATCGACTTTAACCTCCGCTATAAGAGCCACAGGCACATTCACGTCAGAGCCGCAGGCTATCCCGAAGCCACGGCCGCTGGGACCCTTTGCCGGCGTCCAGCCGAATTTCTCTGCCGCAGCTTTAAGGACCCCGCGCATCCTCTGGTCGGTGATATTCTTCAGGCGAAACTCGAGGGGGTCCATCCCTGCTTTAACGGCCATGACGTCAATGTGCGATTCTCTCGCAAAGCTGTTGGTGTTGTTGTCGGGTGCGCGCCAGGCTCCCGTGGCGAAAGGATGCATTCCGTCGCCGCTTTTGAGCCTTCGATAGATGGTGGTACGATGATGCGGCACGTCGTAGAACAGGTCGGCGCCTCGCGCACCCATCCCGTAAATGTTATAATCCCACAAAACTATCTTGCCCGAATCCGCCAGGCCCGACCTTATCTTAACAACTGCAGCGGGCCTAAACGTGTCATAGAAGAACTCATCGGCACGGCTCCAGGCAAGCTGGACGGGCTTCTTTGCTATTTTTGCCAGCTTTACCACCTGTATAGCCTGGCCATTGCTGATTTTTCCACCGAATCCGCCTCCCACGAAAGGAGCAATAACGCGGATGCCCTCAACAGGAATGCTCAACTGCCGGGCCAACTCTCGCTGAAGGCCGAAAGGCGTTTGAGTTGACGCCCAGACTGTAACTTTGCTGCCTTCGAACTGTGCCAAAGCGGTGTGCGTTTCCATAGGGGAATGTGCAACATAGCTGTTCAAGTATGTCTGCTCGACTACGTCCCGGGCGAGCTTTAGTCCGCTTTCGATGTCACCGCCCTTGTTATTTACTTCGCCGTCTGCAGCATTATCGACGAAATAATCAAAAACACTCTTATCGTCAAAACGCGCTTCCGGAATGTCATATTCGGCCTTGATGTTCGCCAGGGCTTTCTCAGCCTCGTCGGGATTTTTATGGAGGACGGCGACCAAATCTCCGTCCCGGACCACCTGGGCTCCGTCGATATTATCAACCGCCGAGGTGTCAAGGCTCTTCAACTTAGCACCGTAAACTGAAGGCCGTAAAACCTTTGCGTACACCATGCCGGCCACACGGATGTCCGCCGTATATTTGGCTTTGCCCGTGACCTTTTCAAGGGCATCTATCCGATTGTGAGGCTTTCCTATCACGTTGAGCTCCGATACGGTCTTCACCTGGGCTTTTTGCTCCAGACGCCCTTCAATCCTTTTGCCTTCCGCCAGTTGAGCGTAAGTAACCTTAGTTTCCTTTCGATTCTTATCAAATACAACTCCGTCTTTTACGTCCAACCGTTCCTTCGGCACCTTGAGACGCACGGCTGCCAACCCTATCAGTACCGCTCTGGCTTCCGCTCCAGCCGCTCGCAGAACAGGTCCAAAGTACGGAGTAGTCATGGAACCCCATGTACCTGCATCGTACGGACAGAGAGCCGTGTCTCCCATAACCATATCAACCGATTCCAGAGGCACATCAAGCTCGTCAGCTAACGTCTGGGCTAAAGAAGTTATGGCACCCTGGCCCAGTTCAACTTTACCGGTGAAGCAGGTAACTGTGCCATCTTCACCTATTCGGAGGTAGGCATTGAAGTCAGGGCGTTCCTTTTGGCCACGGCCCTGTCCCTTCGCCGTAGATGCCTCGCCCACAGTGAAGAAGATTATGATTCCACCGCCCAGGCACTTGATAAATTCCCGACGCGTAAGATTAGGGTCGGTGATTATATCACTGAAATCGAGCTTAATATATTCATCTTCGTTCATCTCTGCTCGGCTCCTTTCATTTCTTCGGCTGCGGACTGGATAGCCTCGATGATGCGTTTGTGCGAGCCGCATCGGCATAAGTTATTCTCCATTCCCTGAATGATTTCTGCTTTGGTAGGCTGTGGATTCTTCAACAAAAGACTGTACGCATTAAGAATCATACCCGGCGTGCAGAAACCGCATTGAAGAGCATCGTGCTTTACGAACGCTTCCTGAATCGGATGGAGTTTGCCGTTCTTTGCTAATCCTTCGATGGTAATAACATTTTTACCTTTGATGCTCCTGACCGGAACCACACATGAGCGGACGGCCCTATCGTCAACTATAACCGTGCAGGCTCCGCAAAGAGCTTTTCCACAACCATATTTCGTTCCGGTGAGACCCAGGTCGGTACGCAAGACCCATAAAAGCATCCGGTCACCATCTACCGTCAAGCTTGTAGGCTTCCCATTGAGTATGAAAGAAATATTTTCCGCCATATTGACCTCCCTTTTGATTGAGATTATCGCCAAATATCCGATTAGCCCGTGCAGATTTATATTCAATTTTCAAATTAACATAGCTATTTTTAAAAAGGCCATTCCTTATTGCAGCGTTATCTTATACAATTAATTTGGAACGATGCAAGAAATAAATCCGACTTAAAAAACAGGAGAAGATTATTTTTAAGCTATGAATGACCTTGAAGTATATAAAAAAGCAATATCCGTTCTTAGCAGGGGCGAAAATATTGCTTTGATAACAGTGATATCCACAACGGGTTCAACTCCTGGAAAAGTTGGCTATAAGATGCTCGTTCGGGGGGATAACGGAGAAACTATAGGCACCGTGGGTGGAGGATTGACTGAAGCTAATGTAATTAACACAGCCAAAAAGACCCTGCCCAAGACGGAAAACCAGGTGGCCAAATTTAACCTCGATGGAACCGAAGACAACGAAAAAGGAATATGCGGAGGGTCAATAGAGTTTCTTATTGAAACCTTTGATAAAAAAAGTCTGCCCTTATTCAAAGAACTTTTAGCCGTTATCGAGAACGGAGTCTGGGGCGTCCTTATTTCAATTATTCGTCCCAACAAAACGCCTGAAAAAATCTTTCTTAAAAGTGTTGACCAGCTTGATACTATCGCCAATATTCATTTTTCCTCTAAAGTAACTGCATCTATAAAGGAACTCGTTGCGAAACAACGCCCTGCAAAAAAGACGTTAGAGGATGGAGCAGAAATATTTATCGAAACATTCGCCGAACAACCGATGGTTTTCATTTTTGGCGCAGGACATTTGTCCTACCATATATCAAGGTATGCAAAATCTGTAAATTTTCGAGTAACTGTATGTGATGACAGAGCCGAATTTGCAAACAAAAACAGATTTCCAGATGCAAGTAATATTATTGTAGAAGGCTATGAAAGAATTTTTGATAAAATTGACATCAACAAGAACTCATATATCGTTATCGTTACACAGGGACATAAATCCGATGAAATAGTCCTCGAGAAAGCTGTTAAGACAAATGCAAAATATGTCGGAATGATAGGGAGTAAGAGAAAGACACTTACTATTTTGAAAAGTCTCCAACAAAGGGGAATTCCGGCAAAGACACTGAAGCGGATTTATTCTCCTATTGGTATCTCGATAGGCGCATTTACCCCTGAGGAAATCGCTCTAAGCATAGTTTGTGAGCTTGTAAAAATAAGAAGGCTTGGAGATGCGCCCGAAACAAGTCATATGAGAATAGCTTTCCCAGAAGGGCTGCAAGAGGAAAATTTATGATAAACGCAATAGTATTAGCTGCCGGCGAGTCCAGACGAATGGGGAAGCCAAAGCCCTTATTAAGGTTTAAAGACAAAACGTTTTTAGACCAAATCATCTCAGCGATGAGAGACTCAGATGCAGATAGAATTACTATAGTCCTTGGAGCAGATGCTGAAATGATAAAAAATTCGGTCGATTTATCCGGAACAAACATCGTTATAAACAAAGATTATAAAAAAGGACAATTGTCGTCTTTGACCGCGGCAATAAAGGACACGCCACAAGAGACGGACGCTATCCTCGTCTGTTTGGTGGACAATCCCTTTATTACCAAAGAGGTTATAAATAAGATTATCGCTAAATTCAAGGAGACGAATAATCCAATCATTGTCCCTGTTTTCAACGGGCAAAGAGGGCATCCTACATTATTCTCAAAGTCACTGTTCAGCGAGCTGGTGAATGCGCCGAAAGAACAAGGTGCCAGGTACATCCTGTATTCGAATGCCGAAAAAGTTCTCGAGCTTGAAACATCCGAGAGCACGATTCTCGTCGGTATTGATACTCCTGAGGACTATCGATTTCAGTTCGGGACGAATCCATAAAGAGCGCGTTGAAAACACCCGCGAGGATTTTCCCATGCCGTATAACATACCGGTGGACTTAATCATTCATCAGCACAATCCTGAATCCTAAAACAAAGTTGAAGACGATGACAAAGTCCGGGCGGATACTGTCTGCCGCGAATGAAGAACCCGAACCAGTGAATATAGCGGTTGAGGCGACGGTCCTGCATCAATGAAATGTTCGTTCGCCGCGGATTCGTAGTCTATTGGCCCTGGCCAATGCTGTAGAGATTATGCTCCGACCGTATGAAAATGTGCTTCTGAGAAACAGCTGGGCTTGCGCCGCACCTCTCGTTGAGCTCATTCTCGGCAAGGACATTCAAGGACTTCGCTGTCCTGGCAGAACAGTGGCTTGATGAGGAGCTCCGGCCTGCTCCGTAATTTTACAGAAGTCAGATGTCAGAAGTCAGATGTCAGATGTCAGAAGTCAGTTCTGTCATCTATTTTCTGTCATCTGTTTTTGCCGTAAGGCATCCTGTGGACTGTACTTTGACCCGCTCAATATGGCATTGAGCACATTGCGTGTTTTAGCCGAGTTTGGGTCTATACGTAACGCAGTTTGCAGCTCTTCGACCGACTCATCTTTGTGTCCCTGCATATTGAGAAACACACCCAGGTTGTGATGCAGATAAAGGTCGTCCGGTATGAAAACCAATCCCTTTCGCGATATTTCTATCGCCCGGTCAATCTTGCCCTGCTGAGACAGCATCTCTCCAAGATTTTTGTAGGCTTCGCTGTTATTCGGCTGGAGTCGAACCGCCACGGAATAATATTTTATTGCCTCATCAATGCGAGCTTGTGCTTGATGTGCCAATCCCAGGCAGTGATATGCATTGGCACTGGTCGGCTTAATTTCTGTCACCCTCAGAAGATGGTCAATGGCCTCGTTAAGAAGGCCCAGCCTTCCGAGCGATAGTGCTAATAGAAGGTGCGGTTTGTAAGAGTGCGGCAAAAGTTTCAGTGTAAGACGACACTGCTCGGCTGCGGCACTCTCGTTTTGTAAACGTACTGATAGTAATTCGGCGTATCTCCACCGCAGCCAGAAATCGGATGGTTCTTTTTCGAGCAGCATGCGGTACTGAACCGCAGCATCGTTTAGAGCTTCGGGTGTTAAGCCGGCTTCAAGGGCATTGAGTCCTCGCTCCAATCGGCTCACCTGTTCGCTATGGTAAAGCTGGTTGGTGAATGGCGGCTCCTTTATATAGTAATTAAGGACCTTATAAGCATTATTGTATTGGGCCCAGTCATTATAGGCTAAAAGTTGGGCGCAATGGGCTGCGGTTGGCAATGTGCGTTTATGTGCATTCTGATGCTTTAACCTTTCTGGAAGTATAGTCTCGACCTGCTCAAAAACTGTCTTAGCCAGAAGATAGCTGCCATTGAAATTTAAATGTACGTGCTCGTAAAATAATTCCTCTCCAGGAGTCTTATAAGGACTGTTTTCTTCGAGCGCTCCGACAAAATCCACAAGGTAAACACCTTCCTTAGCACCGCAGCCTGACACCGCCCGAATAATCTCGTTAATTCGGGTATCGGCACGGAATCTAAGTGTGTCCAACTCACGCGCTTCAATATACCTGTCCCTGGCTCTGTCATATTGGCTCATAGCCCAGTAACAGCGGCCCAGCCGAAACTGCAAGTCCGCGTAACGGTCATCAATCCTGGCGGCAGCTAAATAGCCTTCAATCGCTTCGGCATAATTACCTGCCGATTCGTGTTCGGCACCCTGCCGGTAAATATCGTCCCACTTTTTCTTCCGCGTCTCATCAAGCCCCGGTCTGTGGAGGGACGCAAAGGGCGGGCAATCTTTCAGGTTGCTGCCTACAGTGCAAAGAATTATCTTAGCTCCACTTTCGCCGGCAATGCGGCTAATATCTTCGAGGTTTCTCTGGAAGTGTTGATAGACCGTCTCCATACCGGGGGCATCGGGTCGGACTTGCTTTTCGAGAAACATTTTCAAGCCTTGCCAAACCGCGGGAACATTTCGTTTTGCGCCTGCCGATTCGGATAGGTTCGTCAGTAATTGTACCAGCCTCGTAGCTTTCACAAAAATGCCAATACGAATAAGGGACAAGCTTCTCGATAGCGGGGCAAAGACAGTTCCTGCTCCATACGGTCCCACGACCTCATTGTGGCCGAGATATACCACAAAAAGGTCGGGTTGGTGTTTTGCGCAATCTTTAGCAATTTCGACAACCACATGCGAGTTTATAGCCGGCATTGCGGCGACAATAAGCTCGAATTTCACTTTCGGATACGCGCTCTGCAGGATTGTCTGAAGAACTCGTCCAAAACTAAACGCCGCCTCCGGCGTGCCCTGAGCAGCAGAAGCCCCAAGTATAAAGATTCGATAAGTATCGTCCGGCTTATATACTGAGAGAACGAACGGGTCAAATTCCTGGGCAATGTTTCGGGGAAAGAACCGCCAGCCAAATTTTATATTGTCTCCATAAGCATCTGTCTCGTTGACTTTGCACTTGATGGTTGCAGCCGGAGGATAGCCGTAGCCAACTACGCGCAGGGTAATCTCCAAGGACGAAAAAAATAAAGCCGGCCCAACAGTGATTGCAATAGCACGAAACAGCCACAGACGCCATCCCTTAACTTGTTTTGGTGGCGCTCCTTGTTTGTCTCTTTGCCGCTCTTCTTCCCTGCGTCCAGCACATTTGTCGGGCGATATTTTATGCGAATGGTTTCTCTTCCTGCGCCGCTTCTTGCGCGTTAGCTTGTTTGGGGATGACTTATTGCTGCTATCACTACGCTTGTCGGTCATGGTGCAGCCGTTCTAATAATGACCTTAAACATATCACAGAAAACAATTTTGAACTTTTTTTATACATATCACACTGACAACTATAACTCAAGCTCAATCTAAAGTTTACAACACGGGTAATCGCGTGATTATGGGTTGTTGACTTTATCGAAGGTTTTATGCAAAATATATAAGGAGTTGTGAAATTGGCAGATTGGTTAGGCCGCTATAAACTCAGGGATTATTGACTTTTGATTGTAATAGATTTCGACCTTGTGTATCTATGGTGGAAGATAAGGGCAAGAAAATTGTATATTTCGAGAAAAGGGCTACCTATGAAAAGCGCTGGCATTTTTATCTCTATGATACTAACTCTGACCGTAGCGAGTGGTCCTGTTAGCGGAACAAGAACGCCAACAGGGCAAAAACTGAGAAGAGTTCCATCACCACGAGAGGAGCTGAATCTGAAAAATGTCGCTTTTAAGATTGTGTACGAAACGTACCGAGAAAACGAGGGCCGACCAAACTGGGAATTGTACTTGATGAATGCAGACGGCTCCAATCCGATTAATCTCACCAACACCCCTAACGTAGATGAGATGTATCCACACGCTTCTCCTGATGGTACAAAGCTCTGTTTCGTTACTGATGAAGAGGAAGGTAGAAGCAAGGTTCGAAGTGTCTATTATATGAAGATAGACGGGACGGGGCGTTTCAAAGTCGCCGAAAACGTCCGGCAGCCCTGCTGGAGCTCCGACAGCAAGAAAATCGCTTATTTAATGGGAGAGTATGAACGCTACAGCGACAGGCCATACGCAACCTCCAATCTTATAATTTATGACCTTCAAACCGGCCAATACTCACCACACCCAAATACAAGTTTACATCACATTTACGCTATTTGTTGGTCACCCGACGGCAATTGGTTTGTTGCTGCTGTGCAGGGAGGTATGGAGTACAGCGATGCTATTCTGGCTTTTGAAGCCAATGGGACAAAGGTATTCGACCTGGAATGGTGGGGAGTTAAGGGCTGCCGACCCGACTTTAATCTTGACGGCACAAAAATGGTATGGGGGGAGACCGACTGGAATCTGTGCATGGGCGATATCGACCTGACGGGCCGCACACCCCGGGTGACTAATATTCGTGAAGTTGTTCAATGCTTGCGCAAGTCGAAAGTTTATCACGTTGACTTCTCCCCGGACGGACGGTACATTGCTTTCAGCTATGGTCCTTTCGGTGGAGCTCAACAAGTAGGTGGTAAGGCGCCGGGCTGGGATATTTGTGTGGGTGATATGTCCGGCAAGTGGGTAAAAATCACAACCGACGGGAACCACAACAAAGAACCAGATTGGGTGCCTATTCCATCGATAGGCCACTGAGCACCTGTCACGACGTGTCCGCGACACGGCAGAAAGGAGACAATATGACAATGAGACGTTATGCAGTTTTTACTCTTGCGTTGAGTTTACTTGTAGTGAATGAAGCTGTTTGCAGCACAGGGACGCAAGATGACCCAAAGCTTCAGCAAATACCTTCACCAAAATCCGAGCTTAATCTCGAAGAAATCCCCTTTAAGATTGTATATGAAACCTACCGTAAGACCAACAGCAAAGAAAACTGGGAACTGTACTTGATAAATGCGGATGGCTCCAATCCTGTTAATCTCACCAACACCCCTGATGTGGATGAGATGTATCCCCACGCATCTGGTGATGGTACAAAAATCTGTTTCGTTGCCGATGAGCTCGTGGGAAAGGAAAAGGTTCGAAATGTTTATTATATGAACATTGATGGGACCGGACGGGTCAAGGTTGCTGAAAATGCTCGACAGCCCTGCTGGAGTCCCGACAGCAAAACTATCGCTTATTTAAAAGGAGAATTTACCCGTTACACCATTCAAGACTATGCCACCAGAGGAATTTTCTTTTACGATATAGAAACGCACGAACACAGAGAACATCGAAATAAAGGTTTGCATCATCTTTATAATATTTGCTGGTCGCCGGACGGTAATTGGTTTCTTGCAACGGTACACGGAGGCATGGGTTTCAAGCACGCCAACCTGGCTATCGAAGCCAACGGAACCGGGGTCTTTGATTTAACAAAATACAAAGTTACAGGTTGCAGGCCTGATTTTAGCTTCGATGGCAAGAGGATAACGTGGGGATTAACCGATTGGGATTTATGCACGGGTGATATTGACTTGTACGCCCCCGAACCCAGAGTAACGAATGTTAAACGAGTCATAAATTGTCGAAAAGAGTGCGAGGTTTATCATTCTGAATTTTCACCTGATGGTAAATACCTCGCTTTTAGCCATGGGCCCGAGGCGAATGAAATGGTGGGCGGCAAAGCACCGGGCTGGAATATCTGCGTCAGTGACTTGTCGGGCAAATGGGTCCAAATCACGACCGACGGGAACCACAACAAAGAGCCCGACTGGGTGCCGATTACAACAACGAATCGTTAAGACCAGTGATTCGTTTTGTCTGCACTTACAAAGAAGCTAAAAAAAGAATATAGTTTATGACCATGCTGTCTATAGAGTCGATAAGTAAAGCCGTTCGTTTGCTGCTTGTATTGGTAATCGTCCCTGGCTGCCGCCGTGCTAAGGACACGGCCGGTATGCCAGAGGTCATAAAAACAAGGACGGGTATAGAAATGATTGCAATTCCCGGAGGCTGGTTTGATATGGGAAGCAAAAAAGGGGCACACGAAGAGTTACCCGTGCACAAGGTGTGGGTTAGCCCTTTTTGGATGGACAGATATGAGGTGACCCAGGAGCAATACGTCAAGTTAGTCGGTATCAATCCTTCTTCCTTCAGGGGACCCAAGAGACCTGTGGATACGATAACCTGGACCGATGCGGCTTTGTATTGTAATCTTCGTTCCCGCGCCGAAGGCCTTCAGACCTGCTATAATGAAGAAAGTGAAACTTGGGAGTGCAGTTTCCAGGCAAATGGATACCGGCTCCCCACAGAGGCGGAATGGGAATATGCCTGCCGAGCGGGGACAAGCACAAAGTACAGTTTTGGCAACGATGTGCGAAAACTGAAAGCCTACGCCTGGTTCACTGAGAACTCAGTCAAGAAGACACATCCGGTGGGACAAAAAAAGCCTAACAGATGGGGCCTTTATGACATGTATGGCAATGTTGCTGAATGGTGTAATGATGTATATGATATAAATTACTATAAGAGAAGTCAGCCAAAGAATCCCCGAGGGCCAAAGGAGGGAGACATAAAGGTTTTGCGTGGTGGGGGATGGCAAGACCGCGCAGACAATCTTCGGTCATCGTGGCGGGCGGGCGAGAATTTCAGTTTTGTAGATGCTTGTATTATGGATAGTTTGGGGTTTCGTTGTGTAAGAAATGCGCCTCAAAACTAACTACAGCACAATTAGATTGTGCTGTGGTGTTAGGTATTTTTTAGGAGAATAAGGATATGAACATTTACTTGAAGCTCAGCTTGTTGTTTATATTGAGCATTAGTATGAGCTGTTATGGTGAAGAAAAACAATCAATCAGGGCAAAGTGGGAAATGCCGCCGCACTGCACCCCATTGGCCCTGCCGAGAATTCAGGATTTGAAGGAGGAGTTACGCAGGACAGGATATCAACTTGTCATCGCCATCCATCCGGAGAATCCTGACGAATCGAAAGGAGAAACCCTTTCGCGAGACCTATACATTATCAATGCTGATGGGACCGGACTCAAGCAACTCACGAATACACCGCACAAGGACGAACATATACCTCGTACCTCTCCAAACGGGAAGTTTTTCACTTACAACCAGGGCGAGTATCTTGTGGATGTAAAAACCCTGAAGACAAAGAATATCGATGGAGGTTATGTCTGGACACCAGATAGTCAAAGAACCGTTCAGTGTGACAACCAAGGTATTGTTTACACGGACATCCACACCGGCAAGAAAAGCTCACCCATCCCTGTTAAGCAAAAGGTATGGCTTACTGATATGACATTTGACGGCAAATGGTTTATTTTTGAGATTCGCAACTATCTTGGCGAGAAGTACACGATAGATTTTATGTCGTCAAATGGAGGCGAAATACGAAAGATGCCAAATTATCCAAAACGTATGGGCGAGTGTCATCCTGCTTTTTCCCCGGACGGCAAATGGATGTGCTGGAACGCAGGGGGAGGTATCGGTATTCGCAAGTTCGACCCCTCGTTACCAGGTGGTACGGAAGGTAAGATAATCAGTCCACCCAACAACGCAAAGGTTATGGGCCAGGACCCCTGCGGTCGTTGGTCGCATTGCGGGCGATACATAGCCTATGTTAAGATACCTTCCGACGGAAGCTGGAGAGTACACAGTCCTCTCTGTATTCTCCGTATTGCTGATGGTAAAACCATCACCATCAGTCCGCCAGGATGGGTTGGGCATCACTGGGACTACGATTGGATTGCTCCCGCTGAGAGCTCTAATCCCTAAAGAGAAAGAGAGCAATGACAAGTGAGAAAGAGACCTACGAAACTGACGGCAGGAATCTTGGCTTCGTTCCTGATTTTCTTCGTCCTGTTTGGGATGTCATGTGAGAAGGTCGATAACTCCAAAGCTAAAGCCAAGGCGCCAACGGTTGTAAAGACGAAGAGCGGGGTAGAAATGATTGCAATTCCTGGAGGCTGGTTCGATATGGGAAGCAAGAGCGGTTCACCGGACGAGTCAACGGTGCATAAAGTATGGGTCAGCTCATTTTGGATGGATAGATTCGAAGTGATTCAGGAGCAGTTCAAGAAATTTCAGCTCCCCGACCCCTCTCATTTCAAAAATCCAAAGCATCCTTTAGAACAGATGAACTGGACCGATGCAGGTCTGTATTGCAACGAGCGTTCACTCGCGGAGGGCCTTGAGCCTTGCTACGATGAGGAAACCTGGGAGTGTAACTTTCAGGCAAACGGATACAGACTTCCGACAGAAGCCGAATGGGAGTATGCCTGTCGGGCGGGCACCGGCACAAAGTTCAGCTTTGGTAATAATGTGCGGAAGCTGAAAGCCTACGCCTGGTTCGCTGAGAACTCATCCGGAAAGACACATCCGGTTGGACAGAAGAAACCCAACCCCTGGGGGCTTTATGATATGTATGGAAATGTGTCGGAATGGTGCAATGATTTTTATTCCGGGAATTATTACAAAGACAGCCCGGAGAAAAACCCAAAGGGACCAATTAAAGCTGAGGAGAGGGCGTTGAGAGGCGGCGCATGGAACTCCAGCGCCGAAAGCTGCCGGTCAGCTTACCGTGCCAGTGACCCTTCTATCAATGATACTTGTCTTGCAAGTGATGCTATTGGGTTTCGCTGTGTAAGGGGTACTCCGCTTCGCAGCGACCCAAATGAACCTCCCAACACATCTACCGGAGAAAATATGACAAAGGAGAATCCAAGCAAAAAAGCGTTAAAAACAGGATTCGTTTATGATGATATTTACCTCGAACACAAAACAACCCAAGGCCATCCGGAGGCACCTCAGAGATTGGTCGCAATAGTCGAGAGGTTAAAGACAACGGGACTATACTCTCAATTATTCAAGCTCTCACCAGAGCCGGTCTCTCCTCAATGGCTTACAATGATTCACACTCCTGAATATATACAACGTGTGAAAAGAAGTTGTGAAAATGGTATAGAATACCTCGATTCAATGGATGTTCCGATATCACCAAAATCCTATGAAGCAGCGCTGGCAGCCGTGGGAGGAGTGCTCTCGGCTATCGATGCGGTCATGGAAAAGAAAATCACAAACGCCTTTTGTGCGGTACGTCCGCCGGGCCACCATGCACTAAAGGATAAAGCGATGGGATTCTGTATCTTTAACAATATTGCTATCGGCACCCGCTATCTTCAAAAGAAACATGGCCTATCAAGAATCCTCATAGTGGATTGGGACGTTCACCATGGTAATAGTACCCAGGCAATGTTCTACGACGACCCTACAGTGCTGTATTTCGGTGTTCACCAGTACCCCTTCTATCCGGGTACCGGAAGCGAAGCAGAAAAGGGCATCGGCAAAGGTTTGAATTACAATATTAATGTTCCCTTGCCGGCTGGTTCCGGAGATGCCGATTATGTGAGGGTCTTCAAAGAAAAACTTGAGCCCGCGGCCCTTGCCTTTTCCCCGGACTTCGTGCTAATATCTGCGGGCTTTGATGCCCATAAAGATGACCTGCTCGGTGGAATGAAGGTTACCGCGCAGGGATTTGCGCAGCTAACGCAGATCGTCAAAGAAATAGCTGAGAAGTGCTGCGAAGGTCGGCTTGTGTCCATTCTTGAGGGAGGATATGGTTTGGATGGTCTGGCTGCTTCGGTGGAGGCGCATATTCAGGTCTTGATGAGGTAAAGGGGCACAAGGAATGTTATTTCATACCTGGCCGTTTGCGCTATTTTTCATTATTGTTTACCCCGCCTACCTGGCCCTCAAGAACACCAAGCTCAGAGTTCCCTGGCTTTTGGCTGCTTCATATTTCTTCTACGCCTGTTTCAACCCACTATATCTGATTCTAATTTCGTATTCGACACTGCTGGACTACACCGTCGTTATGAAAATGGCCAAAAGCGCACGGCGGAAGATGTGGCTTTCCATAAGCATTGTAAATAATCTCGGGCTGCTTGGCTTTTTCAAATATAGTGGATTCGTAACCGATAATTTGAACCTTCTATTGTCTTCATTAGGGATTCCTTATGCACTCCCTGCCCCCGGCATACTTTTGCCTGTGGGTATATCGTTCTATATCTTCCAGTCGATGAGCTACACCATAGATTACTATCGCGGCAATATAGAAAGAGAAACGAGCTTCATAAGGTATGCTACCTTTGTATCCCTCTTCCCTCGATTGGTTGCAGGGCCAATCGAAAGAGCTAAAAACTTACTCCCCCAGTTGCAAAAACCGCCTAAGGTCTCCATGCAGGACGTGGCGGACGGCCTTTCACTTTTTGTTGTCGGGTTTTTCAAAAAAGTTGCCCTGGCAGACTATATGGCCCTTTACGTTGACAAGATGTATGAAGCACCTGAGCAGTTTCAGACGCCTGCGTTGGTCCTGGCCACTTTTTTATTTTCCTGGCAAATCTATTTCGACTTCAGCGGCTATACGGATATGGCGCGAGGCGTGGCACGAATGATGGGCTTTCGTCTAATGTTGAACTTCAACAATCCATATCTGGCAACGGGCCTGGGTGACTTCTGGGCAAGATGGCATATCAGCCTTTCCTCCTGGTTCAAAGACTACGTCTATATTCCTCTGGGAGGCAACCGCAAGGGCAAATTTAACACCTACAGAAATATGTTTCTGACTATGGTGATTTCAGGATTATGGCATGGAGCGGCCTGGACTTTTGTCATCTGGGGAGCGTTGCATGCGCTCGGGCGTTTCTGTACTCGAGAGCTGGAAAGAACTCCATTTTACAAAGAAAGGGTGCCGAAATTAGTGAAACAGCTGCTTGTGTTTATTTTTGTCAGCTTTGCGTGGATTTTCTTCCGGGCAGAAACAATAAGTGACGCTTGGGTGATTGTAACAAGAATATTCAGCTCCGGACTAACAAACCCTTATTGTCCATTGCTGGCTTTGGGCTTAATCTTTGCCGTGTGGCTCTATCAGTTTGCTTACGAATCCAAGGTCAAGCGGGTTCTTGAGCTAAGGCCCGTCCGTATAGGAATTGTTCTTCTTATGATTCTCTACCTCGCTGTTTTTGCTCCGGCCAGTGAGAAAGCGTTTATCTACCTACAGTTCTGATATTAGTTAGACTTTATGAAGCTTTAATAACCGAGGCAAAACAAGATGCCTGAAAATAACATCTTAGAAAACCGAAAAAATTCCTGTTCATCAAAAAAATCTGAGGTCGTATTCAGTTCCAATAGCGTGCGATTATCCGGATGTGAATGGATTTTCGTCGGAATTGTTGCTATGACTTTATTATGTTTTGGGCAAAGACTTTGGGAACGGGTAGAAAAATTTGAGCCTGCACCCGACTATCGCTTGCCTTACGAGTTAAGCAACGACTACTGGTTGTACAGCCGCTACTGCCGATGGGCCGCTTCAAAGTACGAAACACTTGTAATTGGAGATTCGGTGATTTGGGGCCATTTCGTGTCTAAATATGACACATTGCCCGACTGTCTCAATAAAATTGCCGGTCGCAATCAGTTTGCTAATTTGGGTGTGGATGGTATCCATCCCGTGGCATTAGCGGGTTTGCTGAAATACTATGGTCACGACATCTCAAACAAGAAGGTTGTTTTGCATTTTAATCCTTTATGGATGAGCTCTAAGAAACACGATTTGCAGACCGAAAAAGAGTTCCGTTTCAATCATCCCAGGTTAGTACCGCAGTTTATTCCAAATATTCCCTGCTACAAGGACCCGTATTCCAAAAGGGTTTCCGCTGTGGTAGAACGCTATGTGCCTTTTTTAAGCTGGGCATCCCATCTGAAGATTACCTATTTCGAGAACATGGACCTGCCCACTTGGACGCTGGAGCACCCCTACGAGAATCCCGCCAGCGCCGTCACTTTCGAGCTTTCCACCTCTGCCAACAATAGTCAGAGCGAACATATTTCCTGGACGGAGAAGGGGACAGCTAAAATGGATTTCCAGTGGGTTGAGCTCGAGTCTTCGCTGCAGTGGAAATTTTTCCAGAAATCGGTTGAGCTGCTGAACGAAAGAGGCAACAGCGTATTTGTCCTCGTTGGCCCATTTAACGAGCACATGCTCAAGGGCGAGAGCATCGAGATTTATCGAAAAATGAAAAGTAAGATTGAAGACTGGCTGCAACAAAATGATATCGCCTACTATATTCCACCATCATTACCAAGCGAGTTGTATGTTGATGCCAGTCACCCGATGAGCGAAGGATATGCCATGCTGGCGAAACAGCTCTTTGAAAATGAGTCTTTCAGAACCAGCATCCTCGCTCCGTCGCTAAAGCTCCAGCCTTCGCAGCCGCTTCGGCGGAGCAAGCTTTGGAGCGTAGGCGACTCCTCCGGCCGCGATTTTGTTGGGGCGTACGAATATTTGGACGGGACGGGCACCGAGAAGCAAAATCCTAATCTCTAACTTCTAAATCCTAAACAAAATCAAAAACAAAGTTGTTTTGTACATTAGGATTTTGAGATTAGAGATTGTTTAGAATTTAGGATTTGGGATTTCGCTGGGCCTATCTCCACAGACCGGGCCACCCGGACACCTATAAAATCCATTTCAGGCAGCCACCACTTGCTCTTCGGTATCTGTGGGTCGCCGGAGCGCCACCACTCTTCCTCAAATGCCCTGGCTGCGCAGCGCAGTGCGTCCGCAGGGCTGCTATAGTCACCGCCGCGAGCTACGTGTACTTTGCCGGTCTCCGGGCCTTTCGGGTTGACTGCCGGGTTTTTCTTGGCAGCTTCTTTATAAGCTGTGGGGCTGTAGAAATCGTAAACCCATTCGCGAACATTACCCAACATATCGTAAAGGCCCCAGGCATTTGGTTTTTTCTTAGCCACTTCAGAGTTCTCGCTATCGGCGGTATCTTTATACCAGGCGAAATCTTTAAGCTGGTCTGGGTCATTTCCGACGCCAAAAATGTTAGTTGTGCCGGCCCGGTAGGCGTACTCCCATTCGGCCTCCGTTGGTAAGCGATATTTTTTGCCGGTTTTCCTGGAAAGCCACTCGCAGAAGGTCATGGCGTTATGCCAGGTCATTCCCATGGCCGGGTGCTTTTTCCCATAACCCATCGTCATGTCACCATAGACAGGCGTTGGGCCGGTGATTGCGTCAACATCGCTGTCTGCCTTCTCTGTGTCCTTTTTTGTTTCCTCTACGGTGACGAAGTCTCTCTTGGCGCTGGCTGTTTCTTGATAGTAAGCCATGAAAAGTTCAATAGTGGTTTCAGTTGTGCAGAGGTAAAAGTTATTGAGACGGACTTCATGCTGTGGTCCTTCATCATCTTTGCGACCTGCTTGGCCTGCAGGGCTGCCCATCTGGAAACTGCCGGCGGGGATGAGTGCCATCTCAAAAGTAATCTTATCCCCGGTTTCCGTAGCGATGGTCTCAGTGTATTTCTTCGGAAGCTCATCTGCCGCAGGACATCCTGTGGACTGCGAAGCCATGGTATCTATAGCAATTATGACACTGAGCAGGCTCGCCAGAGCTAAAACATAAACCAATGTACGACTAATGCTCATTATCTATCTCCTCAAAACAGGTATAAAATGGGCAAAGTATCATTAGGGCAGCGACATCCATACTGTTCTCTCGGTTTCGCAATCCTAATCCTTTGCCATTATAACTTTTTAGATTTTTTGCTCAAATCAAGTTAGTAAAGCCCGGCTTGGGTACAGGATAGCTGCCATCGGCACCGGCCTTAACCGGCGGCTCCATATCATCACGGCAATCCTCCGGCCTGGGCGGGTAATAGAAATCGGACTGGTTTATCTGCTCCCAGGTAACTTCTTTGCCGGTGTAACACGAGATTTGTCCCATTACGCCGACCATCGTGCTGCGGGCCATATAGTCGCCGTTGTTGACAGGGCTGCCGGCGCGAATCGCCGCAAAAAGTACATCGTGCTCTCTTTGATAAGGGTCGCATCTTCCATTCCAGCGCCAGTTTGTCTGGCCCCAGATTCGGCACCGCATAATGTCCGCTTTGCCTTTGCTGCCGAATACTATGCTGGAAGAATCAATGTAGCATCCGTTCGTCGTGCGGCAGAAGGCATAAATACGCACCCCGTTGTCAAGTTCGTAAACGACCGAATGGTGGTCGAACACATCGCCATAGATTGGCTCTGTCATCGAAGACCGTCCGCCTATACCATGGCATTTCACAGGAACTTGATTGTGCATCGCCCAACTGGCGCGGTCCAAATTATGCACCAGTGACTGGGGGACATCGTCTCCAGAGAGCCAGCGGAAGTGATATTGGGTGCTGCACTGCCATTGAAGCTCCGTGAGTCCCGGCTTGCGATTAATTACAACGTACGGCTCGCGAAGGAAGTTCTCTTCAATGGAGACTATATCGCCGATGGCGCCGTCGTGGATGCGCTGGATTGTTTCGGCGTACCCGGTGTGATACCGGCTTTGCAGACCGGAAACGAGGCACAGCCCCTTCTGCTTTGCCAGTTCGGCGGCGCTTTGCATGAGCTTGACCCCGGCCGGGTCGATGCCGTGTGGCTTCTCCACGAACACATGCTTTCCGGCCTGAATCGCTGTCATAGTATGGAGCGGGTGGAACTTGGCCGCATTGGCAATTAACACCACATCGGACGACTCAATCACGTGCTTGTAGCCGTCGAAACCGGCGAAGCAGTGGTCATCGTCCACGATGACCTGATTGGCTTTTTGCTCTTTTAAAATTCTGCGCTTCTCTTTGACACGGTCCATAAAGATATCACACATCGCAACCAGCCGAGCGCCGGAGTCCGCGGTGAGCGCCTGGGCGGCAGCACCGGAGTTACGTCCGCCGCAACCAACCATACCCACGCGGATGATATCGCTGCCGGCGGCAAACACGCTGCGACTGATGCCCAGCGCGCTTGTAACGGCAGCCGAAGCCGCAACGGTCGAAGCCTTCAGAAAATTTCGCCGTGTTGTTCCGGTGCCTTTGTTCGATTCACTTAAATGTGCCATACTATCTCCTCTGTAGCAATGAGATTTTATTGCATGAACGCTTACAGTAATCGTTCAAATTCGAAATTATATTAAGTGAACTAAAGTGCCTAAAGTGCAGTTTTTGTTTAAGGTTGTCGATGCTCGTATCGATGCTTGTCATAGAAGCTTGAAACTCGCTTCTACTCGAGCATCCAATATCGAGCTTCCAGTTTCGATACTAGCTTCGACACCGACAAACAAGTTTCTACAACTGGGCAACTTTAGATCACTTCAGGCACTTTCTGATTTCCTTAATTTTTACATCCTTTGATTTTGCTCAGGACAGGTCTTGCACTTTACATTGATTTTTCGTTAGTATTCCCGGTCTTTGAGGATACCCGGCTGTGGTACGGGATATCTTCCGTCGGGACCAAGCTGCAGGGGCGCAGGGCCGTCATTTGTCAGCTTATCGACATCGGGAGCAAACTCGTGCTCGCAGTTTAGTATCTGGTCGTAAGTAATGATTTGGCCGGTGTGGGCGGCCATGCGGCCCATAGAACTCACAAGGCTGGTTTCGGCGCCGCGTTTCGCCTCGTTGTAGGGCTTGTCCTGACGAATGGCACCTATCAGGTCGTCCCACTCGAGCTGGTACGGATTCGGCTCCGGCTGCGGGAATCGCCAAATCTGGTTCTCACTGTCCATATTGTGGCCTTTATAAGTACGGACCCTGCCCGGATAGTGCCCACTCGTTGAGATGACGGCCGTACCTTTCGTACCGAGAGCATAGCTGTCAAATCCACCTTTACAACCGTCCATAGCCCGACCGAAATAAAAGAGCTTGGTTCCGTCCGGATAAGTGTATTCGATAGAGTAGCTATCGAGGTTCTGGTCCAAGGAATCACCGCGGTAGTGGCGGCCGCCGACTGCATGGGCCTCGACCGGCCAAGCACCTTTCATCCATGAGCACTCATCTATCTGATGAATGTAGTAGTCACTATACATACCGCCGCTGGCCCACAGGAAGGCGTGGAATCGCTGTATCTGGTAAAGCAC
>JBAQFY010000181.1:0-2576 GCA_049287505.1 Sedimentisphaerales bacterium
GAACTTTTGATTATAAACGATGGCTCAACCGATAATACCGAAGAAGCAGTGCTCGGTTTTAAAGACGATAGAATCAGATATTTTCGTCAGGAAAATCGCGGCCTTGCTGCCACGCACAATGCCGGAATCAAAAAATCCGAAGGCTCTTTTCTAATAAAGCTTGACCACGATGATATGATGACAGCGGACTTTATTGCCGCGCACCTGGCTGAATTTGAAAAACATCCCGATGTTGACCTGGTTTATTGTGACGACTGTCTTATTGATGAGAACTCCAAACCGATTCGAGTAATTGAAAGACCCGAGTACACGGACCGAAGATTGCTCATCAGAGACCTCTTCAACTGTGGTTTTCCGGTAGTGCCGTTCAGAACCTGTATCAGAAGAAGCGTCTTCGATAAAATCGGGTTTTTTGACGAGGAGTTACTGGTCGGCGAAGACTACGATATGATGCGACGGTTCGTAAAGCACGGCCTGAAAATACATCATCTCAAGGGTGCTCTGTATCTGCGCCGAATGACCAGCGACAGTCTTTCAAGAAATTACTCCGTCCAAAAGGCAAAATCTCATTTCGATGTTATCAAGCGATTTATTGATACGTTCGCGTACGATGAGCTGTTCCCGGACGTCGCGTGGGATGAGATAGCACCCCAGATGAGGCAATTACATGCTAAATGCCTAACTGCCGGGACCTACCTTGCAATAGGACAAGATTATGTAAAGACAAAGGCTATGGAGTATTCAAGAACAGCCTTCGACCAGGCCTGTTCAGAGCTAAATGACTGCGTAAAAATAGACCCGGAAAACCAGGGTCTGCGGCAGTTATTGCAAAAGTCTAAACTTATACAAGCCAGATATACCAAGGCACCACAGCAAGTTGTTTCTAAATAATGGTAAGCAAATGCAAAATAAATAGTTAAGCAAAAAGTGTTTTTGAACGATAATAAGTTACGTAAGATGCTGGTGTTGGCTGTGTTTGTAGATTTTCGTAAGGTATGAAAACTTAAACCATAAGGCAGATAAAGATGTCAACTGTACGTCTTCCAGGACTCCTAACAGGGATAGATACAGCCAAACTCATCGAGCAACTGATGGCTATTGAGCGCCGTTCACTCAATGTGTACGAAGAGCGCATAAGCACGTGGCAGGAGAGACAAGATGCTCTTAGCACTCTGGAAACCAAACTCAGCAACTTAAGAAACTCCGTTCAGGCTCTTTCCGATGCCAAAGAACTTCGCGCTTTTTCAGTTGCCTCCAGCGATGTTGACAAATTGACTGCCGAAGCATCCTATAACACTTTTGAAGGCAATCATACAGTTATAATCAACCGGCTGGCTAATGCCGAGCGGTGGGTTCACACGGCCGGTAAAAAATACGCCGAGGATTACGTAGGGGCCGGCACTTTTATTTATTCATACAACCATAAGGAAACAAACTTAACAACCACAGCGACTACAACACTGGAGGAACTGGTCGGCTTAATCAATAACGATGCGAACAACCCCGGTGTTACAGCCAGCCTGCTGTACTTTAACAACGCCTACCATCTGGTGCTAAATGGTAATGACGCCGGCTCCGACTATGAAATCTCTATCAACGCAAGTAGCACGGAAGTATGGCAAGCTAATAGTGCTTTTACAGTTGGCGGCGACAATGCCACGCTGAGCTCAAAAATCACGGGACTCGACCAATTTGGAGTCAATCCGCTTTTAGGTGGCGAACACATTGAGATAACTGGCTTCGACCATGATGGTGTTGCTATAACTCAGGTAGACCTTCCAGTTACCGAAAATACCAAAGTTGGGCATCTTATTTCAGAGATTAATGATGCTTTTGACGGGATCGCTAAAGCGGTTCTTGAGAACGGCAAAATTATATTGACGGATGATACCTCCGGCACGAGCAGCCTTTCAATTGATTTGAGATGGGATAATAACAGCCAGGTACCACCGGCAACGCTAACTCTACCTACTATGGCTTTTTCGACAGAAGGCGGCAGCACAACAGCGAACCTTACGGGTTTTGCAGAAGCGAATTTTAGCGAAACTCAATCAGCCCAGGACAGCGAAATAAGAGTTGACGGCTATCCTACCCCACAAGCAGGAATTGCCGAGGTGCAAACGCTGACTCACCCCACAGCGGCGAGCAGCGGTACCTTCACCTTGACTTATGAGGGAGAAACAACTGCTGCGATTAGCTATAATGCTTCAACTGGCACAATTCAATCTGCGCTTGAAGCGTTGTCTAATGTGAATTCCGGCGATATAACGGTGAGTGGTACGAGGTTGAACCAAGCTGGCGATACGACATTTATGTTCCGCGATACTGCAGGTGATGTCAGCATGATTTCAATTAACTCCGGGAACCTGACTCCCAGTGATACTTCCAATTACGTGTTTGCTGAGCAAACAAAAGGTGACAACTATGGCTGGATCAAAAGAAGCTCTAACACAGTAGATGACGTCATTTACGGCGTAGCACTGCATCTGCACGATACGACTGATGCCAACGGAGAGGAGATAACTCTAACCCGAGATATCCAATCGGTAAAAGACAAACTAACCAAAATGGTTGAT
>JBAQFY010000182.1:0-12915 GCA_049287505.1 Sedimentisphaerales bacterium
GCAATATTCGCCCGGCAATCTGCCTGCTGATGGAGCTGGAAGTTTGGCCTAATTTCGTTCAAATCGCACAGCAGTCAAACGTCCCCGTTATTGTGGTCAATGGCCGAATGAGTAATAAAAGTTTTTCCGGATACAAAAAAATTAAGCCAATCGCCAAAATAATCTTCAGTAAAATCAGTCTCATTCTGGCTCAAACTGAACAATACGCCCGGCGTTTCAGAGAAATCGGCTGCCCGGACGAAAAAGTAATTGTAACCGGCTCGCTGAAATACGACACCGCCCAGATCACCGACGAAGTTGAAGGTGCCGATGCTCTTGCAGCCCAGCTAAATATTGGCAATGAAAGATTGTGGGTCGCAGGTGCCACAGGAAACGACGAAGAAAAAATATTGCTCGATGTCTATCAGAATCTAAAACAACAAAACCAGTTCGGCGACCTGCGTTTGGCAATTGTACCCCGTAAACCCGAAAGGTTTGATGAAATTGCACAACTCATAGAACGCAGCGGTTTTCCTTTAATCCGCTACAGTCAGGTAAAAAATAATACACCACCGCTGCCGGCCGACAACCAGGCGGTAATCCTGGGTGACACGATGGGTGACTTGCGAAAGTTTTACTCACTCGCAACGATAATTTTTGTTGGCCGTTCCCTCGTGCCGATGGGCGGCTCTGATATGGCTGAGGCCGCCGCTCTGGGCAAATGCACCATCTTCGGCCCGCACGCCTTCAATTTCAAGCAAACCGTTGACGCACTTTTAGCCGACACCGGTGCCATTATGGTCAAAGACAAAGAGGAATTGCTCCAGACAATGCACAAATGCCTCAGCGACTCTGATTTCGCCCAATCAATTGCCAAAAACGGCCAGGAAGTAATCAGAAAAAACCAGGGCGCCACTACGAGAACAATCCAGCACATCACCAAGTTTCTCTATAAATCCGAATATCGAAATACGAAATTCTAAACAATACAAAGTTACCAAAATTCAAATGCCCAAAAAGAAATGTTTTTGAGAATTCGTACATTAGGAGGATTTTGAATCCTTCGGCTCTGCTCAGGATAAGTTTGTTTAGGAGCTTGTCCGCTACTCTGTATGGTGGATTAGGATTTAGTGCTTCGAATTTTACCGTCCTTGACGGTATTTTTCTTGCCTTTCCCCGACAATCACCACTATAATATACTAAATAGAGGACCTCCGAAGTGGAGACAACAGTATGGGTATGTTCAAGAAAAAAGTTAGAGTATCCAATATCAAGAAACCGAAAATGCTCTTTGAGGAAGAATTCTGGATTGATACCGGCGCCCTCTATTCTTTCGTGCCTGAGGATTATCTTGAGCGGATAGGCGTGGAGCCTGCCGCAACATGGAATCTGGTTCTCGCAGATGGAAAACAGCAAGCCCGGCTTCTCGGCTTCTGCGATTTCCAAATTGAGGGATTAGAAGGCAACATTCCGTGTCCGGTCATATTCGCTCCGAAGGGGTCGCTGTTTTTGTTTGGGGCTACGGCACTTGAGAATTTCGGCGTGGAGGTCGACCCCATCAACAAGCGGCTTAAGCCGATTCTCGCAGTAATCGGCGGCTTTCTCGCATCAAGCGTGACGCAAGGCACAACATTTTTGGAGGTCAAAAACAGCAAGGTTTCAAAGAGTCGCGATTAAATGAACCACTGGCGCCTTATATGGAACCATATAATACAACTAGGAGCGGCACTCATCTCCAATCTTTTTCTTGGCATTGAACAATCGCGACACAAGAAACCCGAACAATTCGAGGAGACAATCCCACGAAATTACTCAGACTACCTTTTCTCTATGGATTTCTACTGTGGCTGATTCCTTTTATTGTGGGTTTCGTGATTTACCCGCTCAGAGCGTCCAACCGCGCGCTGTTTGAAACGATCATGCCCCTTACTCTTACGATCGGTGTCGTGTTCTTCTCAATACTTTATTTCAGGAAGTTCGACAAGGAATTCCTCAGCGCGGGCATCCGACTTGGTGTCATCGCCTTTACCCTCAGCATTCTGATTGACCTATTGCTTTTCATGTGGGGACCGATGAAGATGTCTTTCGCCGATTATATGATGGATATAGGGCTGACATATTTGATATATCCTATTGTGACCAGTGGTTATGGATATTTGCTGTCAAAGCGAGTGATCTAAGGGATAATGGTGACAGCAGGGCTGTGGAAAGATGTGGTTTGCGGCTCGGCTTAACTCGCCGAAGTGTGTTTTCGGTTTTATGTTCTCTGTTTTTTTCGTCTCTTATTATACGTTTACAGCTCGCAGTTTTTTGCTTACGGCTGCGATATGGGCCGGTCCGGTTCCGCAGCAGCCGCCGATAACATTCACGCCAGCCGAATGTATTTTTGTTACTGCCATTTATACAAGCTTTGAGATTAGTCCCTCAATATGTTTGATAAATGCTTGTGTCTGTTCCAGCCAGCCGACAACCTCATCAGCCTTGAAGCTGGTAAAGTCTGCATAGTCACCTTCCAGACGGCTATCGAACAGCATATCGAAATGTCTGCCTAATTCTTTTGGGATCAAGCCTGTCTTGACAAGCTCGCGATGCATCAATGAACGCAGATATCCATGTTTGCTTGTAGATAAGTCTTTGGTCAACAATAACGCTGAGACCGCGTAGAAACAGGCGTAGTAAAGACGATTTACATACAAGTTAATGTGACCCGCATTAAATAACATTTCGGCTTCTTCAATGGCCTCATGCGCACGTTCAATACGATAGGCAATCAGAGCTTTTTCTTCCTTGGTCATAACAGCACTCCCTCACGATCGACATTCTTATGAAATGGCATCGCACGATAAAGAGGTGAATCCCACTTTTGCTTGCTATAGGTGAATAATGTCAAGATCTCACCGGTTTCTAACTCCAGAGGATACACATGGTCAAGTATTTTTTCCTTTAGCCTCATATCAACCGGGCCATTTACAATTATCAAAATGTCGTAGTCGGAATAATCATGGGCATCGCCCCGAGCACGAGAGCCGTACAGAATCACGTCTGCATCCGGGACAACACGCCTGATAGCCTTTTTGCATCGCCGCAGCAGTTCAACATCCGCGGCACTGCTTTTCCACAAATCAATAGAAATCATCTGTTATCTCTGCTCCAAAACAATTTAACAGATTTCTCACAGTAACATATGATAATAGAATTTTGACATAATTGTCACCACCGTGCTTTCCTGCAAAAGCAAGAACGGGGGGTTTTTAGCTCCTGTAAACATTGCTGCCATAAAGTGACAAATAATCTGCCGGTATTATTTCAATTTCTTAGCCACTGCCCTAATATGCCCCGGTCCCGTCCCACAACAACCGCCGATGATGTTTACGCCGGCCGAATGTATTTTCTTTGCCGCCGCTGCAAAATTCTCAGGAGACACCTTATAAACCGCCTGGCCTTCGACTAATTCCGGCTTGCCCGCATTTGGCTCAGCACAAATCAATACATCTTTGTCCAAAGATTTTATTGTTGAAACGAACTTTTCCGCCAGCTCTACATATTCATCAAGAGTGGCTGTGCCGCAGTTAAATCCTACCGCGTCAACTCCCAATGAGACTATTTTTGCAACCGCCGTTTCGACGTCAACGCCCATCATGGTTTTGAAATCATCGCCGACCCTGTCAAAAGACATCGACGCAAACACCGGCAATCCCCCACCGACAGACTTTACCGCTTCGATTGCAATTGTCACCTCATCGAGCGCAGTCATCGTTTCGATTATAAAACCGTCCACACCACTATCCAAAAGTGCCTTTGCCTGCCGTGCAAAAGCTTCTTTCAATTCTTCCGGCTTCAGGCTTCCCAAAGGCTCCAGAAAATCCCCGCTCGGCCCAATATCACCCAATACATACTTTTCCCGACCACCCGCCTTTCGTGCTATCCGGGCACCGGCACTATTTATTTTAGCAGCCTCCTTCGCCAACCTATGCCGTCCCAAAGCATATTTATTGGCACCGAACGTATTGGTAAGAACTGCATCACTGCCCGCCTCGAAGTAGCTGCGGTGAATGTCAGAAACAACATCAGGCGACTCGACATTTAGATAATCGTTGCACTTACCCACTTCAATCCCGCGAGCAATCAACTGGGTTCCCATTGCCCCGTCCAATAAAAATACACCCTCACCTATTCTTTCTTTCAGATTAATTCTGGGCATAAACAAGCTCCTTCATTCTCATTTACTACCGCTGCTCAATCCATTTTCCGCCTTCGTTTACCAAAACATGCTTAAATCCTCTCGGTTGCGGACGAACGAAATAGAAATTCTGCATCCCCTCAGTGATTTCCTTTGGTCCTATAGATTTAAGGTCAAGTGCAATACTAAGTGATTCTTCGCCGTTGTTCTGCCCGTATGCGATAATCTTTATCAAAGCAGGAACAGAAAATCCATCGGATACCTCTTTGTAATCCCCTAATTCCGTATAAGCCAAAGCTTGACCATTTGAATCAAAGTACTCAATTTTTTTTACCAGATAATCACGGCTGTAGATATATATTTTCTTGATTACCACCCCCGTGCTTTCTTGCCCGCCGCCCCGACTCGCGTCGGGAGACGCGGGGGCTGGCGAAAGCAAGAACGGGGGCTCTCGTCTTGTAAGCACATCAAAAGCGCCTTCATTCGACAAAGACCAATTCTCCTCTGCATTTATTTCCATAATCCCAAGAGCTTCAAACACAGTTCTCGGATTTATCATAAGTTCCTGGGAAGAATCCTGTTGGGCCCATTTCCCCCACCAGTAAGTGCTGATTTCCTTCGGTCTCAATGCAAGCCAAAATTCACGTTCGTTCGAGCCGAGAACTATCGCCTTGGGGACAAGAGTTGCATCACCCTGCAGGTAGATTTCAACAGGAGGATTCACCACGACTCTAACCATAGGAAGAGATTCTTTACACTCTTTCCTGTCTTCATCATAATACTTCAAAACACACCGGCCCTTAGCCAACAGCGGCACTGCATTTTGTGAGCGTGCCTTTATAACAGACAACGCCTCGGCTACAGATTCTTTGCCCGGAACGACCTCTACCGGCTCCTGAATCTCGGGCGCACAGCCGGTAAAAATCACTATTGCCGCGGCATAATAAAAGAATAAACGCAGGTTGTAATGCTGATAATTCATTCTCTATAAATCCGTCTGTAAAATTTGACCTATCTGTGATGATAACTGCTCGATTTGCTCCTCATCGAGATGTGGATTTATCACATCGAGCCGCCTGTCGGCGGACTTTTCGCCTACTATCCTTAAACGCCAGATTTCCTTATCGTCTTCGACTCTGGTCGCATCGTATTTCAGCCGCCTTTTCCGCATCAGAATTAATGCCAAAACAAACCGAAAATTTACTTTCTCCTGCTCAGTCTCTATTCCCAACCGTTCAAAAAAGGCCAGCAGCATCTGGTCATCAACGAATATTTGCTTTTTCTGGTCGGGGCGCGGCAGTCTTGTCTTCCAGTAACAAAACACATCCGGCTTTTCTTGCTCCCAGTAATCTGCGCAAAAATCCCGCCTTTGCAGTCCTTCTTCGGTTTCTACAAGGGCACCAAAATATTCTTCTCCATATTCAATTTTTCTACCGGTGCCGTAGCATTGCCCTAATGGCTTATTAATTTCCCATTCATCCATTCTCTTCCCTGCTATTTAGCCGACGCTACCCGGATAACCTAAACCTAACTTGGCCACTGTGTTTTCTAATCATAAAATATCAAGACTACACAGTCCGACGTAAGGAATTCTGATTTATAGTTCACGGGCTTGATAGTCAACATACCGTTTTTTCATCCATCGCACAACAAGCAGGTCCACAAAGGCCCGTAACGCGCGATTCCACACGCCATATTTGGCCTTGCCGGCATTACGCTGATGGTGCGAAACCGGAACCTCCACAACTTTGAAGCCCCTCATCTTTAGGAGAGTGGGCATAAACCGATGCATCCCCTCGTAGAGTGTCAAGCCCTCGAGACATCTCCTCTTATAAACCTTTAGCGAGCAGGCAGAGTCGTGAATCGACTCGCCGGAGAGTCTGTTCCGTACACTATTAGCGATACGGGTGGATACTCGCCGCAGCCAGGTGTCTGCCCGCTTAACGCGCCAACCAGTTACCGCATCACAACCATTAAGCATTTCGATTAAGCGGGGAATTTCCGCCGGGTCGTTTTGAAGGTCGGCATCCAGCGTTGCGATGACAGCCCCACAAGCAGCCTTAAAGCCCGCAGACATTGCACAAGTTTGCCCGTAATGGCGGTCGAGAGCAATTATGCGAAGCCACAACTTTGACCGTTTGTGTTCCTGCAAAAGCTCAAGGGTCTTATCTGTGCTGCCGTCATCGACCATCACAACCTCGAAAGAGCGCCCCAGGGGCTCGAATACCTCAGTAATACGTTCCAGCAACGCGGTAATGTTCTGCTCTTCGTTATAAGCGGGAACAACCACCGAAATCTCAACAGCCTTCTCTCCCGTCATAGCTATCTCCATAAGCAGCACACATTACGCTATTGAACCGGCCCAGATTCCTCCGGACTCGGCAATCCTTGCGATGGGCGCTTGTAATAAATAAAGTACAGGTTCCGCAGATAAATAAAAACTCCGGTGCCCTGACCGACAATAAAAACCGGGTCCCTGCGGTGAACAGCATAGCTAAAAAGCATTATTCCACCTGCAATGCTAAGCCACCAAAACCCTACCGGTATTACTGATTTCTTTTTCTTTTCAGAAACAATCCATTGTAACAGGAAGCGGCTGAAAAACATCCCCTGGGCCAAAAATCCAAACGCCAACCACAAATTCTTTACGTTTAACCAGTCAGGCGGCTCAGGAGAAAAACCGGCAAACTCCCTCACCGGCTCACCTGAATCGCCGTGGCGTAACAGATAAATGTCGAAGGCTATATCATCTTTCCCAGGCAATGGTATGGAAACGTCCCGAAAATTCGGATGGTGCAGAACAATATGCTCGGTAACTTCACGGGCGGCATCGAGATGTTTGCCTTGCGCCAGAACAAACGCATCGGGATGTTCGTCAACAAGACGGCGTAATTGCTCTACTTCGTTGGCCCGGAGAATCGTGCGGTCCAGATGATATACCAACGTGTCATCCATACCGCAGAAATACACCAGCGGCGCTTTGCCAACAATCTCTTCTATGCTTCGCCCAAATTCTGCAGATGAAATCCGAGTTTCACGGGGCAGAAAAAGCCCAAAAAGCACGTAACCAAAAACGGCAGTACCGAAAAACAATGACACGAGCGCCGGCCATCCTTTGCCCCGATGGATGAAATAGCCGGCTAAGCCCCCTCCTACGCTCAGGCTCAGACCAGAGACAATAATTGCACCGTACCGTTTCATCTCATTGTCGAAGAAACAGTAAACCAGAACGGCCGCTCCGACCACAACAAAAACCGCTGCCTGCGATATACCAAGTGCACCACGCCTGAGTTTCCCTTTCTCACCTTGGTCCGCCGCAATCTCATCGGTCAGGATTTCCCACGCTTTCGCTGCTAAGATGGTCATAAACGGCAGCGCCGGAAGAAGGTAATCGGCTTTCTTTTTACTGACCAGCGACAAGGCTGCTATAGCGAAAAAGACGGTTAATGCCATCCAAAGCAGTTTACGTCTCTCAGGCTTAGGCTGAGGCCAAAACGGAACAGTCAATGCCACGGGAACCAGAGCAGACCAGGGAAAGCTCAGCACGAAAAGCTGCCCAAGATAATAGAATATCCCATGATTGGCTCGGTGATATGCAGACGTAACATTTTCACTAACCTCGCCGGCCCAACCCGTTCGCAAAGTTTCCCAGCCTAACCTGTAGGCAAGCAGTGCCACCCATGATAGTGCCAACAACGAAAAGATGCACACGCCCAGCAAGTGCCACCTCAGACGAGCTCGGCGCTCCGGGTAAGCCCAAAGACCGTACAACATTGGTGGCATCACAAATATAAACACGACAACCCACTTGGCCAAGAAGCCCATTGCTATGGCAGCCCAGAGAAACAGCCATAGCCAGTCTCGACGTCGTTTGCCGAAAAAAATCACCGACAGTAAAAACAAAGAGACCAGGACCCAAAATGTGAGGTAGATATCGACCCGTGCTAAACGGGATTCGATTACATATTTTACCGTAAGCGACTGGATTAGCGCTGCAACAAGCCCCGTTTTCCAATCAAACACAATCCGTGCTATCAGCAGTGTTAATATAACACCTCCTATACCCATCAGCGCGGAGGGCAGGCGGAATAACCACTCATCCAGCGGTCCAAAGGCTTTGGCCAGAACCGCAATAGTCCAGTACGGCAGCGGCGGCTTTTGCAAACGCAAGGACCCATTAAAGTAGGGCACTACCCAGTCACCGGACTCGGCCATGTTATGGCCGGTCACTACCACACGGGCCTCATGCGGACTGCCAAGCTCGGGCTCACCTAATTTAACCAGCGGCAACATAAGGGACACGGCTAATAACAGTATCAGTGCGGCAAAAGGAACCGGAGCAGTCCGCAAGGACTCCATAGGAGAACCGACGACGCCAATCCTTCCTCCATCGCCGGGTTCGATTTGTCCACCTGTGCCACAATATTGCTCAAGCGGCTTATTGATTTCACACTCATCCATCTTCTTCTTTGCCTGTCTGCTAAACTCTGGGCGTTATACCTCAATCAAACTTCAGCCATTCGCTGATATTTTGTACTGTTTTAGGCCCTATGCCCCTGACTTTTTGCAAATCATTGCAATTTCGAAAGGCCGGACTTTCACCGCCTTTTCCACTGAAATTCTCGCGGTACGCCACTATTGCCCCGGCTCGTCCAACACCTATGCCGGGTAATCTAACCAAACTCGCTATGGACGCATCGTTCGGATTGATTCGGCTCTCTAATTCAATTTCGCAGGCCTGACCATCTCCAGCAAATTCAGAAACAAAACCCAAGGAAACGCAAACCGCCACACACACGCTGATAACAAACGCAAATGATTGAATCCTCTTTTGCCCGGCTTCTATCATACTGTATTGCGTCGCTCCTTCGAACCACAAAACACGAGCCATGGCTTATTTACCGGCTGAAAATGCCGTCGTGCAGCTTCTTCAGAGTTCGATACGATTCTTTGGGTTCGAGCTGGGCCGTCAGCAGACCGCTGTTGGCTATGGTACTGTCATCTGTATCGGTGAGGCTCGAATATGTCACGGAGTTAACAAATGGTTTGCTGAGCGCTATTTTACAGAACTGCTCGATCCATCGCCCCTGCCTCGACTGGTTCCACTCCTCATGCCATACCCCGGCAACTTTCCCGTTCTGTAAACCAGAACCATTTTGGCTCGGAACTTCCACATCGGTCAAATATAAGGGCTTGGCTATAGGCCCAAAGGAATCCAGAATTGCCGAAACTTGCATCATATCTCTAACGTGCATACCCGTTTGATTTTTGCCAAATCGAACTTGCAGCCCGAAGGCATCGAAATTAATCCCGCTCTGTACAACCATGTCCATATACACTAATGGTGGAATACTGTTGGGTATTGTCGTATAATATTCGCCCCACGGGTTGCTGATTTCTATTATTTTCAAAGCCCTGTCGCTGGCCTGTTTCACAGCCATATTCGCCGCACGTGTCATTTCCAGAATCTGCTCGAACCTGAATCCAAAGTGGTTAAACACATTCAAACCACTTATGGCGCACCACGCACGAACAACTCCACTATAACGAGCGACTATCTCTGAAACGAATCGATACGCCGCTTCTCGAATCTTTTCAAAACCTGCTCCGCTGTGAAGCAGCCACTTGGGCAGATACCTTTTTGAGAAACAAAGCAACGGCCCTGCGCTCAGCGACAACTTCTCTTTACCAAGCACATCAACACAGGCATCAATTGCCGAAAAATCATAACTGCCCTTATGAGACTCTATCCGGGCCCAGTTTATTGGAATCGTTACAGAACCGAACAATTCCAGAAGCTTCTCAACGTATATAGGATTACCAATCTCCACTGGGTCAACCCTGCATCCAAGGCAGCCTCGACCAAAACCATGACTCTTGCTCCTTGTCTCAAAAAGCGATTCCGCCCGCTTTATTGCCAGCTTTTCAGAAAAAACTATCGCTTTTTGAAGTGAATCATCTGCCAGTTTAGATGACTGCGGCGGATCTGAAATATTTTGAATTGCCCTAATAAATAAATCCTGGCCCTCGTTGCAAATATCCCCCAAATCCTCTATGCTGTTAAAAAACAACCAGTCCTCTCGCTTGTTGACAATTTGCATTAGCTTTGCACGCGCTATTTCCACATTCAAATTATACGGACGCTCTCTTTCAGGCAGGCAGGTTGTTGGCAAAAGCACCTTGCCAAAACCATCTATAGGCCATAGTAAAGCTAATCCTGCTGTTTCCAGATTAGGCTTTTTACACTCGATAAATCCGTTCTTAAAGCTAATCTGGGCTCGGCGGATACCGACTCCATCCCCGCCGAAAAGATAAGCGCCACATAACGCAAACTTATCAACAACCTTACCGTTCTTAAAAACCTGGAACTTCACTTTTTGCCTCAGCTTAAATTTATGTCTCGTTTACCATGTGTGAAGCCTATTGCGTATCACGATATACGCAAGACGACATACGCGACACGAATTATAGCAACCGTATCCTTAAAAGCAATTCAAACTTTGTCTTTACATTGATTTTGATTATACTTCAGGCGTTGATAAGGTATAATTTTCGCAAAACTTCAGCTATCAGACCGCCCAGGCGGTGATTGGTCGTCGGTTTTACTGTTTTACGACTCAAAACTTTAAGGAAAGGAGCAAAAAATGCTGAGCAAGAAAAATTCGATGTCCAGGCGCTCATTTATAAAAAATTCTCTGACAAGCACAACCGCATTGGCCTATACGTCAGCAACTAAACTACCGGCTGCACAGACAAAACTTCCATTATTGCGAATGGGAGGTCCCACCTTCGAAAAATTTGACAGCCCGGACGCATGGGTAAATGTTGTGAAAAAACTCGGTTATAATGCCGCCTACTGCCCTGTGGGCGCCGGAGAAAAAGACGATGTCGTCAACGCCTATGCCCGTGCAGCTAAAAAAGCAGACATAATCATCGCCGAAGTCGGAGCATGGAGCAATCCAATCAGCCCCGACGAAAAGACTCGCGGGGAAGCCCTGGCAAAATGCCGAAGTCAACTGGCTCTGGCAGACCGAATCGGCGCCAACTGCTGCGTCAATATCAGCGGCTCACGCGGCGAACATTGGGACGGCCCATCTCCGGAGAACCTGGCCGAGGAAACATTTGACATGATTGTCGAAACAACACGTGCCATCATTGATGATGTCAAACCAACCCGGACATATTTTACATTGGAAACTATGCCGTGGGCCTATCCGGATTCCCCTGATTCATATTTACGCCTACTAAAAGCCATTGACCGCAGGCGATTTGCCGTCCATCTCGACCCCGTCAATCTCATCTGCAGCCCGCAGAGATATTTTCAGAACGGACAGCTTATCCGCGAATGTTTTATTAAACTTGGCCCTTATATCAAAAGCTGCCATGCCAAAGATATTCTTCTGAGCACAAAACTCACTACCCATCTCGATGAAGTTCGTCCGGGATTGGGAGCACTCGACTATCCTACGTTTTTGAGAGAATTGAGCAAACTTCCTCGTACTCCGCTAATGTTAGAGCACTTGCCAAACGCAGAAGAATACCGCCTGGCTGCCACGCATATTCGCTCCGTTGCAAAAACAGTAGGATTGTCCCTGGGCTGATAAATCCGCTGCATTTTCCATTATCCTGTTAAAGACCATCAGGTTACAGCTATCACGGATACAGGAAATGATAACGTTCTGGTGGAAGGTCTATTCTGAAGAGGAAGACTATCTGGAGTTATATATTGATGGAGTATTTAAGGACAAGATTAGCGGAGAGGTGGGCTGGCAGCAGAAGCAATATAATCTGACTGGTTCCGACACTCACACGTTGCTCTGGCAGTATGTGAAGGATTGGAGTGTTTCTGAGGGTTCCGATAAGGGCTGGGTGGACTGGCTGCAGGGACCGGGCACGGCGCCTCCTGTACCTGATCCGTTCGCTGAGGTCTTAGACTGTGACCTTAGTTTCACAACTGGTGGTGATACAGACTGGGAAGCGAATACCGTGTCTGGCTATTACGGAGGTGATTCTGCCTGGAGCGGGTCCGTTGGTGACGAGGAGCAATCCTGGCTTCAGACCACGGTGGAAGGGGAAGGTACGGTAACGTTCTGGTGGAAGGTCTATTCTGAAGAGGAAGACTATCTGGAGTTCTATATTGATAGTGTACGTCAGGACCGGATTGACGGAGAGGTGTACTGGGAGCAGAAGCAATATAATATCAGCGGCTCAGGCAGCCATACGCTGAAATGGCGTTATATCAAGGACAGCGAAGGCGAAGCAGGTGACGATGGCGGCTCGGTGGACTGGCTGCAGTGGTCAGGTTCGCCGCCCCCGGACCCGACAAATTGGGACACGATTACCTACACGTATGACCCGGCCGGCAGGCGCATCAAAAAGAATGTCGTTGGTAGCTACATAGTCAAATACGTCTATGATGGCGGCCACGTTATCGCTGAATACGACAACAGTAACCTCTTACGCAAATACATCTACGGTGCCCGCGTTGATGAGCCGGTCTGTATGCTCGACGTGGCCGATAATAACGCGGCCTACTACTATCACTTCGATGGTCTTGGTTCCGTGGTGGCCTTGAGTGATTCGACCGGGGAAGTCGTTGAGCAATACGTCTATGACGTCTTTGGACAGCCGGCGCTCCAGGGCAGCCTGAGTACGTTCGGCAACACGCAGGTCTTTTCATCTTCAACTACCAGTGCAGATCGTCGGGCCATGTCCTACACGATGCCTGAGAAGGGGAATATCCAGAGCATCTGCAT
>JBAQFY010000183.1:0-11838 GCA_049287505.1 Sedimentisphaerales bacterium
ATCTGACTGCTGCTAATGGCCGTTGCCGTTAGGCCAGTCGGTGCGGCTGGAGGCGTAGTATCTTTCGGGGGCCTGCCGGGCCTTTGCGGCCTTGCCGGTTTGGGCAGTGCATAGATCTTGCCTGTCACCATAGGCCGGACAGGGACGCCTTCCAGTTCGTCGGGAATAGAGGTGACGCCACGTCTCTCCAATAGAACCAGGACCGCGCGCTGTCCGTGCTCGTTGAGCCCAACGGCCGTACCCTCGACACCGTCAATCGCCATAAGGCGGTCGGTGTGTCTTTCCTGGACATCTTTGACGCGTTCAAAGGCATTCTCGCTGCGCCCCCGGGCTGATAGGACGCTCGAAAGAACAAGGACGCCAAAAATGGCAACAACTACTAACAGCACCTTACAAAAAATTCGTCTTGTCATAATTTTTCTCCTTAATATTTTGAGATTTCAATTTATTTTAATTTGATTACGAAAGGGTATAATATTACAAAATCGAAATTTGAGCCTGATTATATTATCGGAATTCTCACACGATTATTAAACAGTTTCTTTATTATCCCCCTTATTTTATTCATAAATACTTATTGAATCTCGTTGCAATTCAACAGAATGATTTGACAAGTCATCGTGTTTTTTTCACACCGTATCCTCCCCAGCAAATACACTACGCATCCTCACCTTCTCCTCCGGAATTTTTGCTAACCATGTAATTTAACAGATTAAGCCCAAAAAGTCAACGGATTTACCCCGAATATCGCAGAATATTATCGAGAGTATGCTTTGCTAAGTTTATTAACAGTAAGTCCTTAGGGCAATAATCAGGACAAAAGCTTCAAAATGATATTCTTATAATACTCCACCGCTTTTTCCACGTCGCTGATGTCAATATATTCATCCGGCTTATGGCAGAGCTGCGGCTTGCCCGGCCCAAAAATCACCACCGGTGCGCCTAACGAAGCAAAATAAGGGCCGTCCGTTGTAAAACCAACAGCCGTGGTTTCTTTGGTCCCAACAGCGGAGCAAAAGTCTTTAACAAAATCACAGCCGCAATCGGTTTCTAAAGGCTGCACCTGGCGAAGCACGCTGACCTCCGCCTCAAATCGGGGATTTTGGGATTTTAACTTCGCAAAGATTTTTTCTAAATCGCTGATAATGTCCTGATTGTTTTGCTCCGGCAAAGTGCGGATGTCTATCCCGATACTGCATTTATCCGGCACAACATTAAGGGCCTTACCGCCCGCAATCGTATTGACGCTCATAGAACACTCGCCCAACAGCTTGTGTGGCCCCGCCCCCGCTCTTGTCTTCGGCAAGAAGACGCGGGGGTAATTCTCCAGCTCATCCAGCACAGACCGCATCGAAATTATTGCATTTACACCCAATTGCGGCGTTGAGCCGTGAGCGGCTTTGCCTTTGGTTGTAACCTCGAGCCACAGCATCCCCCGATGTGCCGTAACAATTGCAAAATCCGTTGGCTCAGGAATAACTACGCCGATAAATTCAGGCAATTGGCTCTGGTCGCTGATAATTCTTTTCGCACCGCAGCTATCGGTCTCTTCGCCCGCAGCGGCAGCAAATACAATATCTCCCTGTAATTTTATGCCGGAATCAACAATCCGCCTGATAGCGGTAACGGTCGCAGCAATGCCGCCCTTCATATCCGCCGAGCCTCTGCCATAGACTTTGCCGTTGCTCTCAAACGCCTCAAAGGGGGGCTTTTCCCACTTCGCCTCGCCAGGCCCGACAACATCGAGATGGCAGGCAAATAGCAACGCGTCCTTGTGCCCGCCGGACTTCACCTGTGCGATAATATTCGCTCTGGTCTGCTCCCAGGTCTCTATTCGGGAATCTATTCCTGAGCGGCTAAGCTCGGCCGAGATTACTTCCGCCGCAGCTAATTCACCCTTCTGCGGCGTGCTTTCAGCCTGTACGAGTTTTTTCAACAGCTCTTTCATAGCAGGGTGATTATACAGCCAGACGCAATAAAAGAAAAAACAGAAATATTTTTATTGCGGATTAAAGTGAAAGTATAGATAATAAAAGGTTTGAAAATTTAAGAGCCGGGCAAAGGAGCATAAATGGGACCAGTATTAAATGGGCTGATAAAGCTTCAAAGTGTTGAAAATCGTCTGCGGGTTGAAAAAGCAAAACTTACAAGGTGCAGAAGAAACGTAATCATTCAGGAAAATCAAATCAGAACCCTACAAAATGCCCTCGAAGCCAAAAAAGAGGAGGTCCAGTTGAGTAAGGTCCAGTTCGACCGCCTCGAATTGGAGCTCAAGTCCAGAGACGAACAGATAGCCAGGTTAAGAGCTTCCCTCAACACCGCAAAAACAAATAAAGAATACGCCGCAGTCCTCACTCAGCTCAACACAACCAAGGCCGACAATTCCAAAATAGAATCCCAATCTCTGGAATTGCTGAAAAATATTGAGGCCGATGAAGCCGAATGCAAAGAAATACAAAAACAGATAAATGAGCAAAAACAACATCTCGAGCAGCTCCGAACCGAAGTCGAGACGCTGGCAGGCAAATACCAGGCCCAGATAGACCAAATCCAGGCCGAATGGGACCAGGTTGCAAAAACCATACCCGAAAAACCCTTAGAGATATTCAAACGTGTCACCGAAACCTATGATGGACAGGCTGTTGCAGTGATTGAACAGCAGAACGGCAAAAAAGGGACATATTCCTGTGGTGGCTGCTTTATGGGACTCACCACTGAGTGTGTTAATCTGCTTATGACCAAGGACGATATAATCCGATGTCCCAATTGCACCAGGATACTTGTACTTGGAAGCGAAGAAAATATCTAACGTTCAGTACTTAGCTACTGCTGCAAAGTTTTTCGACAATCGTACCAGTCTGTCATTCCCGCGAAAGCGGGAATCCAGGAATAAAATAGGCTTCAGACAAAGCCTCAAACAAATTATTATCTAAAAACTTATTCAAGGTAGCTTTGATGCTTGAATATCGAGATACGAGATGCGAGATACGAGCAACGAAATAATAGCCCACATAGACGGCGCCAGCAGGGGCAATCCCGGCCCCGCCGCTGCCGGTTTCATCCTGGCCGATTCGGCAGGGAATCATCTGCTGGAGAAAGCCTTTTTTCTGGGCCAGGCTACGAACAACATAGCAGAATATACAGGTCTCGTGAAGGCTCTCGAAGCCGCAAAAAAAATCGGCGCCGAACAGCTGATGGTTTACAGTGACAGCGAGCTGCTCGTCAAGCAGATTAACGGCCAGTACAAGGTAAAAAGCGAGCAAATCAGGCCCCTTTTCCAGCAGGCCGTTGACTTGCTCGGTGATTTCAAAAACTGGAAGGTCAGGCACATTACCAGAGAGAAAAACAAAGAAGCCGATAGACTCGTAAACCAGGCATTAAATCTCGGCACCGACATTGAAAGCGAACCGGAGCTCGCCACTAAGGGGCGAGCCACGCAAAACCAAAAGCCGATTCGGCTCGGCGTGCTAATCAGCGGCGGCGGCACAACATTGATAAACATCCTCGAATATATCAAACAGGGCCGGTTGAATGCCAAGGTCGCTGTCGTTATAAGCTCACGCTCAACAGTGGCCGGCGTCGAAAGGGCGAAAAACGCCGCGCTGGACGTAAAAATAGTCCGCAAAAAAGACTACTCCGATATCGACCAGTTCAGCAAACGCATCGAAGATGAGCTTGCTGCCGCAAACGTTGACCTCGTCGTCCAGGGCGGCTGGCTCTGCCTGTGGAAAATACCTGACCGATACGAAAATCGCGTAATGAATATACATCCCGCCCTGCTGCCGAGTTTCGGCGGGCAAGACATGTGGGGACATCACGTCCACGAGGCGGTACTAAAAGCAGGCTGCAAAATAAGCGGCTGCACAGTACATTTTTGCACGAACGAATATGATAAAGGACCAATCATCGTTCAGCGAGCCTGCCAGGTCAAGGACGATGACACCCCTGAGACCCTCGCTGCCAGAGTCTTTGAGCAGGAGTGTATCGCATATCCGCAGGCCATAAGGCTGTTCGCAGAAGGTAAACTGCTCGTTCAAAACGGCGTGGTCAAAATAAAGTCTCGATTCGTAGCCCTGCTTGGTCAGTAATGAGTGGAATAAGCGAACTAACTCGTCCCTTAGGGACCCCTGCCATAGGTAAGTTTGAAGTGACTAAAATTAAAAGTGCCTAAGGTGTTTAAAGTTATGGATTTTTTTCACTTTAGCTCATTTTAGCTCACTTTAGCTCACTTTAGTTCACTTTAGGCACTTGCTTGATAATAAATCGCTACTGTGATTTTGCGACAGCAGTTTCGCTTTCCTTTGGCTCGAGTACATCAAAACCCTCAAGCTTCAAATGCTCCTCGTCCTGTATGTCAATCTTTACAAGGTTTTTGCCTTTGAATTTACCTGCTAACACAGATTCTGAGAGAGGGTCTTCTATATAGTGCTCGATGGCTCTTCGCAACGGCCTCGCGCCGAACTCGGGATTGTAACCTTTATCGATGAGAAATTCCTTGGCCTGGTCGGTCAATTCCAGTTTTAAGCCGTGGTCGGTCAGCCGCTTGAAAACCTTCGCAAGCTCGTATTCAACAATGGTTTGCAAATCTTCTCTTGTTAGTGCTTTAAAGACTATCGTATCATCAATCCGGTTCAAAAACTCAGGCCTAAACTGATGCTCAACCTCCTTCTGAAGGATATCTTTCATCTTCTCATAATTCGCCTCAGGGCTCTTCTTGCTGAAACCAAAGCCGGATTGATTTCTAATCAGGTCGGCGCCGATGTTGCTTGTCATAATTAGGATGACGTTCTTAAAATCAACGCTCCGTCCAAAGCTGTCCGTCAGCCTGCCCTCGTCCATAATTTGAAGAAGTATATTGTAAACATCCGGATGGGCCTTTTCTATCTCGTCCAGCAGCAGCACAGCATAAGGCCGCCGTCTAATCCTTTCAGTTAATTGTCCGCCTTCTTCGTAGCCCACATACCCGGGAGGAGCACCCACCAGCCGGCTCACGTTGTGCTTCTCCATAAATTCGCTCATGTCCAGACGGATAAGAGAATTCCTATCGCTGAACAAAAACTCCGCCAGAGCTTGTGCCAGCAGTGTCTTTCCCACACCACTGGGACCCAGGAGTATAAAGCAGCCCATCGGACGATTCGGGTCCTTCAGGCCGCTTCTGCTGCGCCTTACCGCTTTGGCAACAGCGCTGATTGCCTCATCCTGCGAAACCACCGTCTTATGCAGCTCACCTTCAAGCTCCAGAAGTCTCTGGGTCTCCTTCTTCTCCAGTTTCGTCAGCGGTACACCCGTCATATTGCTGACGACCTCCGCAATAGTCTCCGTATCAACGACGCCGGTCGTTTCTTTATTCTCGTCGTACCACTTTTTATACAGTTGCGTCTTGTCATCAAGAAGCTGCTGGGCTTCGTCTCTAAGGGCCGCCGCATGCTCATAGTCAGCGTTTCTGACAGCATCGTCTTTTTCTTCTTGCAGTTTTTCTATTTCTTCCTCTATCTGAGTCAAATCCAGCGGCGGTGTCATATTCTTGAGTCGAACTCGCGCACCGGCTTCATCGATGACATCGATTGCTTTATCGGGCAGGCATCTGCCGGTGATGTATCTGGTCGATAGCTCTACCGCCTGGTAAAGGGCCTCGTCCGTAAAGTGAACCCTGTGGTGTGACTCATAGCGGTCCTGAAGTCCCCTGAGAATATCCAGTGTCTCATCTTTTGAAGGCGGCTCGACAATTATCGTCTGAAACCGCCTCTCGAGGGCGCCGTCTTTTTCGATATGTTTTCTGTACTCGTCCAGAGTAGTAGCACCGATACATTGAACTTCTCCCCTGGCGAGGGTCGGCTTGAGCACGTTCGATGCATCGATAGCGCCCTCGGCTCCGCCGGCTCCAACAAGCGTATGAAGCTCGTCAATGAACAAAACAACGTTCTTGGCCCTTCTGACTTCGTTAATAACCGCCTTTATTCGCTCTTCGAACTGACCGCGATATTTCGTCCCGGCCACCATCATCGCCAAATCAAGCACCACAATCCGCTTGTCTTTCAGGATTTCCGGCACCTGCTTGTTGATTATCTGCTGGCTCAGGCCCTCGACAATGGCGGTCTTGCCAACTCCAGCTTCGCCCAAAAGAACCGGATTGTTTTTCGTCCGTCGGCAGAGTATCTGCACCAACCGCTCAATCTCTTTCTTTCTGCCTATCACAGGGTCAAGCTCATTGTCGGCTGCCAATTGTGTAAGGTCTCTGCCGAAGCTGTCAAGTGCCGGCGTCTTGCTTTTCGGTTTTCGCCCTAACGTTGGACTCATCTTCATTCCGAGGGCGGCAGGTCCGTTATCAACTCCCGCTCCCAACAGATTCAGTACCTCCTGACGCACATCCTCGAGCTTCAGACCACAGCTCATAAGGACTTGAGCCGCTATACCTTCACTCTCCCGCAGAATACCCAGCAAAATATGTTCGGTCCCAACGTAGTTGTGGTTAAGCGAACGCGCCTCTTCGATTGCGTACTCAATAACCTTCTTGGCTCGCGGCGTCTGAGGCAGCTTGCCCATCGTAACCATATCCGGGCCGCTCTTGACCAGCTTCTCAACCTCCAGACGCAGCTTCTTTATATCCACATCAAGGTTCTTCAGAACCGTAGCACCAACTCCGCTGCCCTCCTTAACCAGCCCCAGAAGGATATGTTCGGTCCCTATATATTCATGGTTAAACCGCTGGGCCTCCTGGTTGGCCAACGCCATAACCTTACGTGCACGGTCTGTAAAACGCTCAAACATCTTTTACCTCGAATTCTAATTTCAGAATATACTAACACTCCCCTTTATCACTCGTGCCAAAATGAGTTACCGGTATCGCTCGTCCGCCGTAGCTGGTTCCTTCGTAGCCTTGGCGAAGAAGGATAGCGAAGGCGGAAGCATCTAACATCAACCTATATTATACCACACTCAGCTAATTCTGTCAAATACATAAAAACCTATCCTTGAATCCCTCTTCACGGGGCTGATAGTGTCTATATTTATATCCCTCAAATTGGGATGATGTTCGTTTTCGGACTAACATTTTTAGTTTCAGGTTCAATTTTATCGACAAAAACAAACCCCGACTTTTCAGTTACCCCGCCGGTCAGTGACTTTTTCTTTCGTCCGGAAGCTCGGCTCCTTTGTTTTTTTACCGAATAAACCACACCGCTCTTTTCACTGGTATTTTTGATAGACCCGCAAGGCCTTAACAGAAACAACCATGGCAGACATATTCCGATAACAGATTATAATAGGGTTTTGTTTAGCCCCCAGGCTCGCCCTGGGGGTTTACGCCGTTGTATTTAGCCCCGCGTTTTACGCGGGGTTTTATTTATATGTAATACACAATACGAGAACGCCATCCCGAACGCAGCCGGGGAATCTATTGAAAAAGTGTCATTCTGAACGGAGCGAAGCGAAGTGAAGAATCTCACTTCATCATTCAAAATTCCTCGTTCGATATTCGATATTCACTTAATATCCGTATTCTGTCTCCCGACCCTTCGTCATACAAAATATATTTGCGTTTTGGAACTCTTGATAGTAATATTGTCATATATCTGTTAATAACAAACCCCCTGGGGAAACAGCGTTATGGCGGAGAAATTAAAGGATGTTTAGTGTTCCTTCCAGAGTTGTAGAACTTATCGAAACCTTTGATCGGGATGTCAAGGCATACCATTCGCAGCAATATAACGAGGCCCAGCTTCGCAGAGAATTCATCGACCCGTTTTTCGAACAATTAGGCTGGGATGTAACGAACAAAGCCCAAACGCCCACGGCGGCTGGCCAATAAAATAAATTTTGGGAGAGATTAGAGATGCTGAAAATAGACCGTGATGCCAAGAAGTTTACGAGATTGCAGAAGCCTAACATGTCTAAGGTTGGTTTGACAGAAAGGTATGATTTGCAACACATGATTAAAAACAGCCCGGATGCATTCTTTCAGGAGATGGGTGAGAGCTTATTACTTATCGGTGAGGAAGTTCGTCCCACGGATTTTGTCGAGGATCGGATTGATCTGCTTGCTGTTGACCAACAAGGTTCATTAGTTGTCGTCGAACTTAAAAGAGGTAGTCATAAATTACAGCTGCTCCAAGCACTGTCCTATGCAAGTATGATATCAAAATGGGAACACAGTGAGATCATTGCCCAACGACAGCAATTTTCCAGACAATCTGAAGAGGACGTTGAGGAAGAAATAGAGCAGTTCTTATTACAGGATGTTGCTAATCTTAATGACAGCCAGCGAATAATTATGGTTGCTGAGGATTTCGATTATGAGGTTTTAGTTACCTCAGAATGGTTGAGCGAAATATATAATGTTGACATTCGCTGTTTTCGCCTGGCTCTTTCAGCAGAAGGCAAAACAGAGTTCTTAACCTGTACGTGCATATATCCGCCCCCGGAAATCACAAAACACGCGATAAAGCGAGGTCGTAAAGGCACAACAACAACCAAATGGTCTAATTGGGATGATGCAATGAAAGCGGTTGCTAACAAAGCAATCGTTGAGTTTTACAAGAGAGAATTGGATGCAGAGCGTGAGAATTCTCTCAGAAAGAGGATTCTCTTCTATAGATTTGCTGGTCGTCGCCGGTTCTTTGTGGCAGCCCGGAAGAAAACAGCTTACGTTTGGCAATACCGACGTTTTCCTGATGATGAGATTTATTGGAATAAGAAAATTGGTGAGCATATAGGGGTTAAACCTGTACGTGAAGGAAAAGCTCTCAGGTTTTTTCTCTCCAAGGCTAAAGATTTTGAACAGTTCATCAATGCTATAAATGGTGATTTGCAGAAAGTTGAATTTACCGAAGAACTGTTTGAATCCAATGATGAAGAGAAAGAAGATAATTGACGAGACAGTCGGCGCAATAGCGGCTGGCCAATAACGGACCAAGGTTGTGATTATAATCGTTTTGGGGGACGATAATATGATGCGGAAGAAGTTGAAGGGGAAAAATGATAATCTACGGTCTTGACTTTACCAGTGCTCCGAAAAGGCAAAAGCCCATCACCTGTGCTAAGTGTTTACTAGTTGATGAATTGCTTCGTGTTCAAGACGTTGAATGCTTCACTTCGTTTGTTCAGTTTGAATATTTTCTTCAGACAAACGGTCCTTTGATAATCGGTTTAGATTTTCCTTTCGGCCAGCCCAGGAAACTGATTGAGAATTTATCCTGGCCCTTGACTTGGGAAGGCTATGTAAAACTGGTAGGAAATATGGATAAATTAGGGTACGAACAGCTTTTGAAAAAGTACCAACAAAACCGACCTTATAAAGATAAAAGGCATTTCCGCCTGATTGATCGCAAAGCCGACTCACGCAGTCCAATGCAGTTAGATTTTGTTCCTGTTGGTAAGATGTTTTTTCAGGGTGCACCCAGATTGCTCAAATCCGGTGCCAGTATCCTTCCCAATCACCCAACAGATTCTAATAAGCTTATTGTCGAAGCATATCCAGCCCTTGTAGCAAGAAAAATTATCAGCTCTCAGAGCTACAAAAATGACACAAAAAGCAAACAGACTGCGGAACAAAGACATGCCCGCATCAGGATTATTAAAGGTATAAGTTCTGATAAGCTAGAAGAAATATATGGCTTTTGTATCAGATTAAGCGATGAACAGATAAAACTGTGCATAGAAGAACCAAGTGCTGACTTACTTGACTCGGTCCTTTGTGCTATCCAGGCAACCTGGGCCTATACCCAGAAGAACAACCACTATGGGATCCCTGCTGAGTGCGACCAACTTGAAGGCTGGATCGTTGACCCTTCAATGGAGCAGACAGAGTCACTATTTTCTTTCTTTAGAGATTCAGCAAATGAATAGGCTTAGCAAGTTGGTAAAAAATAGTCATAAGACTTGTGGCTGGCCAATAAAATAAGAAACAGTAGTAATGATTGGAGAAACCGAACTTATCTTTCGTGAAGAGCAGAGATTTGCTTTGTGGCTTCGCTGGCTAATGGCTTTATCAATGGCTTTGGTAGTGCCGCTTAGTATATTCCCATTAACAAAAATTCCTTCTGAACAAGGTCCTCCCGAAATACTGCCAATTATCCTGCTCATAGTGGCCGGCGTCTTTGTCCCGATAATAATAGCGGCCCTCTTTTGGCTATTGAAATTGGAAACGCAAGTCCGCCCGGACGGCTTGTATGTACGTTATTACCCATTTCACATTCACTTCAAGAGATTTACCCCGGATGATTTGAGTGAATATTATGCCCGGAAATACAAGCCCATAAGGGAATATGGCGGCTGGGGAATCAGATGTAGTTTCAGAAAAGGTAAGGCATATAACGTAAACGGCAATAAAGGCGTGCAGCTTGTGTTCAAAAGCGGCAAGCGGCTGCTAATAGGCTCTCAAAAGGCCCAAGAGCTTGAAGAAGCAATTCGGTCGATTAAAAAACAACATAATGCCTCATAAAAAAATCCGTAATAGATTTATTCCCAACACCGTTCGGCCAACAAACTAAAATCCTCTTACTTTGATTTTACCCTGTGAGATTCACCCCGTGAGCTTTGCCCTTTGGGAAACGTTCCTTTTATTTTCTAATGGGGCGGATTCTGTGTTTAAAAATACCCATAATTTCTCAATCCGTTAAGTTCAAAAAAGCGATTTCGTCGCTCTCCCTCGGTTGTTAATTCCCCGCTCTCTCACTCAAAGACAGGAAACATATTATTAAATTCTTAAAGAAATATTCTGTTCATTTAATACTTTGTGAATGTGTTCACATGCACAAAGGTGGGTAGTAGGATGGGCTTTAGCCCATGCGGTATAGAGGAAGAATCCTCAGCATGGGGAGGAGACCTGCCCATCCTACGGAGCTTGTTTATGACCTCTACGGCCTGACCGAATAAGAGATAAAGATTGTGGATGAATCCACGTATTCTGCTAAATCCATAGCTAACACTACCCACCTATGAATTATATTTCATCGTATTTCATCAAAGCTCATAGTCCTTTTGATTAATCAAAAGGACTATATTTCTTATCATTCCTGCCCAAGCAGAAGCCAATATTCTTGTTATTCCGAATGAATTTAAGAAGCTCGTTTTGAATTTTGGTTTTCGTCAATTTAAATTTGTTTAGTATTTCCACCGCAAGGTGTCCTGTGGAGTGCTTCGGATTTCGAGTTTATGCTAAACAGCCCCCATCGGCTGGCCAATAAACTAACCCCCCTCTTATTGAGCATCAAATACCAGAAATCCAGTATCGAGCATCGAGTATCCATAAAATATTCTACCCCCAAAATTCGACAAAGAAAACCCAAAAATCCTAAGCGTAGTCGAAGGACCTCACTTTTTTATTCGTCATTCCTTGTTCGATATTCTATATTCTTTTCATACTCCGTCGTCCATCGTCCGTCTTCTGTCTCCCATCCTCTGTACTTCATCATTCGACATTCCTTGTTCGATATTCTATATTCTTTTCATACTCCGTCGTCCATCGTCCGTCTTCTGTCATCCGTCTTCCGTCCTCTGTCGTCCAAAATTGTTCGTCCCGCTTCTGACGACAAGGTTATGTATGGCCATATCATAAAAAGCAAGAAAAAACTGAACTTACAAAGCTCGTAGTCATTTGACTATCCTCATCTTGCATCTCACTTCGTCATTCGAATTTCCCTGCTCGATATTCGATATTCCTTTTTGTCTTTTTTCCAATTAACTAATCATACCAATTGCATTTAATTACTGCGCTCCTTGTGTTTAGCACAAAAGGGTGGCAGCCTCAAGCGCAGCTTGGGGATGGCTCGCTGCTCTTTATATAAAGCGCAGCTTTTAATTACAATTGGTATCACCTATTAACAATGAAAATTTTAAAAC
>JBAQFY010000184.1:0-1943 GCA_049287505.1 Sedimentisphaerales bacterium
GCCCGTCGTCCGCAGTCCCGAAAGGGACGCCTTGCGGCGGATGCCTTGCGGCAAAGACTGGACGGGGTGAACCCAGCCCCTCAAAGTGGACAGAGGGGCGGGGTGAAGGAGGATTATTATGTCCAAAGAATTGATTTCTTTTGGTTTCTGTTGCGCTATTTTTCTTAAGAATTCTTTATTTGGAGGAAAAATTATGTTAGAGAAAAAATTTGTAAGAGCCTTACTCTGTCTGGTGGTAGCACTTAGTTTTTCCGCTACTGGAGCCATGGGGGACAATATACTATTTATAGTGAATGCCGACCGAGCCACCTACCCCAATGACGCTTTGATAGGTGATTTCCTTGAAAGCCTTGGACACGCGGTAACGTATTTTGATGACACTGAGAATGAAGCAGCCACTGAGGCTGCCGCGGCCGCCGCGGATTTGGTCTGGATTTCCGAATCGGTCGGTTCCAGCAACGTCGCCAACGAAATCACAGAAATAGAAGTTCCGATAGTCGTCGGCGAGCCTTACGCCTGGGATGAGATGGGCATGACAAAAGGTGGCGGTTCAACAAGCGATGTGGCAACTACAGATATAACAATCGTCAGTCCCGGGCATTTTTTGGCCGCAGGTCTCAGTGGAACCGTACCCGTTCTGACTAATATCACGGGCTCAGCAGGCACGGCCCAATTTGCCAATGGCGACGCAGGGGATGAGGCCACCGTCATTGCAACAGCCACCTTAGCTGACGGCCAGACTTACGATGTTATTCTTGTTTATGAAAAGGGAGCTATGCTGGCTGTACCTCCTGCGGATGGCAGTGACCAGTTTGCAGCGGATATCCGCATCGGTATGTTCTTTCACTATTACGCACATGATGTATTGAATGAAAATGCTTATGCACTGATTGAAGCAGCCGTTAAATATGTGCTGGGCGTGAAAACTCAGGCCAGAAATCCCGACCCACGCGACCGTTCCCTATATGCGGATATATGGGCGACCCTTAGCTGGTCGCCGGGAGATTTGGCTGTTTCGCATGATGTCTATTTCGGTGACAATTTCGACGATGTGAACAACGGTACCGCCGATACGTTCATAGGCAACCAGACCTCAACGTTTTCTATTGTTGGCTTTCCCGGATTTCCTTTTCCGGACGGCCTTGTTCCGGGCACAACTTACTATTGGCGAATAGATGAGATTAATGAGCAAGACCCAAATAGTCCCTGGAAGGGTAACGTCTGGAGCTTTAAGATTCCTCCCAAGACCGCCTATGCACCAGACCCGGCTAATGGCGCCGAGCTTGTAGACCTTGACGTTGAGCTTAGCTGGACGGGAGGTTTCGGTTCAAAATTGCACACCGTCTATTTTGGCGAGAATTTTGACGATGTGAACAATGCCACCGGCGGATTCCCACGTGGAACTGCAACCTATACTCCCGGCACACTTAAATTGGGTAAGACTTACTACTGGCGTGTCGATGAGTTCGATGCCGTCGCCACATTTAAGGGCGATGTCTGGAGCTTTACTACTGAGGGCGCCGTCGGTAGCCCGAATCCGTCCAATGGCGCTGTGGATATAAAGCAGACACCGACTCTTACCTGGTCACCAAGTGTCTATGCTGCTTCGCATCAGTTATACTTCGGCACAAATAAAGAGGCCGTACGCAATGCCAATACCGGTTCGCCCGAGTATAAAGGCACAAGTCCCAAAGGGGATGAGAGCTATGAACCCGGAAAGCTTGAGTGGAATGCCACCTACTATTGGCGTATTGATGAAGTTAATAATGTCAATCCCGACAGTCCATGGACAGGCAGCGTCTGGAGCTTCGCGACAGCCAACTTCCTTATCGTGGACGATTTTGAGGACTACGACATGGGTAACAACGAGATATGGTGGGCATGGAAAGATGGGCTTGGCTATGCCGCTCATGGTAATGAACCGGCCTATCCCGGTAACGGAA
>JBAQFY010000185.1:0-6443 GCA_049287505.1 Sedimentisphaerales bacterium
GCGGGCGGCACAGGCTCGCGGCTTAGGCCGTTGACCAAGGTTACAAATAAGCATCTGCTTGGCGTGGGGCAAAAGCCAATGATATATTACCCCATTGAAAAATTAACTTCTATCGGCGTTGAGGAAATCCTGATTGTAACCGGCGTTGAGCACATGGGTGATGTTGTTAGTCTGCTGGGCTCCGGAAAGGACTTTAGCTGTCGGTTTACATATAAAGTTCAGGATGAAGCGGGCGGAATTGCCCAGGCCCTCGCGTTAGCTGAGAATTTCGCACAAGGCCAGCCTCTGGCTGTTATCCTCGGCGACAATATCTTTGAAAGCAGTCTCAAAAGTTATGCCGATAAATTCATAGCTCAGAAGACCGGCGCGAGGATACTCCTCAAGCAAGTGTCCGACCCACAGCGTTTTGGCGTTGCTGAGCTGTCCGCTGGTAAGGTTATTGCTATTGAAGAAAAACCCAAAAAACCCAAGTCGGATTACATTGTAACGGGCATATATTTTTACGATGCTTCAGTCTTTGATATAATACGGGGCCTCAAGCCGTCAGCTCGCGGAGAGCTTGAAATTACTCACGTTAATTACGCTTATATTGAAAAAGGCCGGTTGGCCTATGATATACTCGAAGGCTGGTGGACGGACGCCGGAACGTTCGAATCGCTCAATAGGGCCAATGAACTGGTTGCAAAGGACCCTCCGCAATGACAAAAGAGATATTAGTCGAGATGTTGGTATAAAATGAATGTCAAAGGGACAAAGCTGGCAGGGGTGCTCGTATTGGAGCCGGATGTGTTCTCTGATGAGAGGGGATTCTTTTTAGAGACTTGGAAAAGCACGCGTTATGAGAATGCCGGTATCCAGGGCCCTTTTGTGCAGGACAATGTCTCATTTTCCAAAAAAGGGGTTTTGCGCGGCCTGCATTTTCAATACCCCCAATCACAGGGTAAATTGGTTCAGGTTTTATCAGGCCGGGTTGTGGATGTTGTCGTTGATATTCGCGTAGGTTCTCCGACTTTTGGTCATTGGGTCAGTGAAGTAATTTCCGACGCGAACCACAGGCAGATTTATATTCCGCCGGGCTTTGCGCATGGATATTGTGTTACAAGCCGGACGGCAGTTTTTTCATATAAGTGCACCGATTTCTATAATCCTCAGACTGAAAGCGGCATTATCTGGAATGACCCCGACCTTGGTATCGACTGGTCTATAAAGGAACCCATATTATCGCCCAAAGATGCAAGCTATTCCAGGCTTAAAGACCTTCGGCCTGAAAAATTACCGCTTTTCCGGAGGCTCTGATGGTAACTGATAATACCGGGATTGCCATTCTCGGCGGCAGGGGGATGCTTGGTACGGACCTGACAAAAATCTGCGAACAGCAGGGCTTTAATATTGAAGTATTTGATTTGCCGGAATTTGACATAACAAACTCTCAGCAGTTGAAGGAAGCTCTCAGTACCACAAAGACAATCGTCAATTGCGCAGCTTATACTAATGTCGATGGCGCCGAGAGCGAAGCCGAATTAGCGTACAGGGTCAATGCAGAAGCGGTAGGGCGGCTGGGTGCTTTCGCACGGGATGCTGATAAATGGGTTCTGCACATCAGCACCGATTTCGTTTTTGACGGCCGGTCGGATAGACCCTATGTTGAGACTGACCTTCCTAATCCCATAAATGAATATGGTAAAACCAAACTGTCAGGTGAGCAGCTCTTAGCACAAAGCGGCTGCCGCCATTGTATATTGCGTGTCGAGTGGACGTACGGTGCAGCAAGCAAGAACTTTGTAACCAAGCTAATCAGGCGTGCAAAAACTGATAAGGCGTTAAAGGTTGTTGACGACCAGATAGGTTCGCCGACGGCTGCGACCGAAGTCGCCAAAGTAATCTGCACACTGTTGCGTAAAAAACCGATGGGTTTATTTCATTTTGCAAGTACGGGCTATGCCAGCCGATACGAAATAGCAGAGTTTATTATTGACAAGCTCTCGATGGATGTTAACTTGTTGCCCTGTAAAACAAGCGATTATGTAACTGCTGCTGCGAGACCGTTAAACAGCCGATTCGATTGCAGCAAGATACAGGCTTTACTTGACGAGCCGATTGAGCCCTGGCAGGTCCCGTTGGAGCGTTTTTTGAGGCATTTATGAAAAGGATTCTGGCTACAGGTGGTGCGGGATTTATAGGAAGCAATTTTGTGCGAATGGTGCTTTCGGAGCATCCAGATTGTTTTATCGTCAATCTCGATAAGCTGACCTATGCCGGCAATCTCGAAAACCTCGCTGAATTCTTAGAGCACAAAAATCACAAATTCGTAAAAGGTGATATTTGCGATGGCACTCTCATTGAAAAAATTATCGATGAATATCAAATCGAGGCTGTAGTTAATTTTGCCGCCGAAAGCCATGTGGACCGTTCCATCACCGGGCCTAAAGTCTTTATAGAAACCAATATTGCCGGCACATTAACTCTGCTTGAAGCCGCCCGTGCCAAAAACTTAGAGCGATTTATTCAAATTTCAACCGATGAGGTCTATGGTTCACTCGGTCCGGAGGGCAAATTCACCGAACAAACACCGCCCAGTCCGAATTCGCCGTATTCAGCCAGTAAAGCCGCGGCGGACCACCTCGTACGAGCTTTCGGTCATACCTGGGGCGTAAAATATAACGTCACCAGATGCTCAAATAACTACGGCGAATATCAGTTTCCTGAGAAGATGATTCCGCTGATGATTAACAATGCCCTCAACGATAAAGAGTTGCCCGTCTATGGCGACGGCTTATATGTGCGGGACTGGCTGTATGTATATGACCATTGTGCAGCTATATGGCAGGTTTTACAAAAGGCGCCGCCCGGCGAGATTTATAACATCGGGGGCTGTAACGAAAAGACTAATCTGGAAGTGATTGAGGTAATACTTAGCCGTTTGGGCAAGCCAAAATTACTGATTAAGCATGTTACCGACAGGCCTGGGCATGACAGGCGGTACGCCATCGATGCGAGCAAAATAATGAGCGAGCTTAATTGGCGGCCATCGGTGAGCTTTGAGGAAGGTATTAACAGAACCATAGACTGGTATCTTCAGAACCAGGACTGGCTCGGTAACGTCGTCTCCGGCGATTACCAAAAATACTATGAGTCGATGTACGGGAACCGCTAAGGGAAATACGAAGCACGAAATTAGAAATCCTCCGCAGTCCAAAGTCCTTGGAACTCCTTGCGGAGGACTCCTTGCGGTGGAAACAAATTTGAAATTCTAATGTTCAAAATTCTCAGAACCTGTTGTTTCAGTCATTTGAATTTTGGTCATTTGGTATTGTTTCGAATTTATACAATATGTCTATTAAAGGCAAAGCAACAATATGTGTGGTGAATTACAAAACATTGGACCTTACCCGGCTATGTTTGCGAAGCGTACGCAAGTTTACCAAATATCCGTATGAGGTTATCGTTGTCGATAACAATTCGCAGGACAAATCTCTGGAGTACCTCAAATCCCTCAATTGGATTTGTTTAATTGAGCGTCACACCGAGCCTGATGAGCCTGGCGGGGGTTTCGCCCATGGAGCAGCCCTGGACCTTGCCCTGGCTAAGTGCAATACAGAGTTTTTCGTCGCGATGCATTCGGACGTCATTGTCCGTAAAGACAACTGGCTCACTGACCTGATTGGTTACTTTGACAGTGACAAAAGCGTAGCCTGCGTTGGTTCCGGGAAAATAGAATTAAAACCCGAATGGCGAATTTTGCTCAAGAAAGCAACTGATTTAAAGGCCTTAAAGCGCAAAGTTTTTCGGGACCCCCAGTTGCTCACGAAATTCCGCTATCATAACCGGACAATATGTTGTATTTATCGAACAGACATCTTACGCCGGGAACAACTATCATTTTTGGCAAGCAAAGGCCAGGGCCTGGCGGCTGGTCAAAAGCTTTATTTTGAGCTTATTGACCGTAGCTATAATACCATTGAGCTGCCGTCCTCGATAATGAGCCAATTTATTTATCATCTTGCTCACGCCACCCAGGTAGTTAATCCGCAGGAATTCACGTTGCAAAAAAGAACAATAGAAAAGTGTAATCGACTTATTTATAAAGTGATGTCATCTGCAATGGTTCAGAGTGTGCTTGCTGATGATTCGTTGGACAGATAGGAATTGCAGCCTGAAGCAAAAATATCTCTCTTGTCAAAAAAAGAAAATCCTTGGAGCTCATTGTTAGGTTATTTCTTTGCGGTTACTACGTAACCGGAGGTAATAAAATTTGTTTTAATCAGATATCCTAATAGCCATAAAAAAGGTAGATTTATGAACGCAACTATCACAAAAATGGGTGCGACTAAACGGGAGCAGATATTTTTCTCCATGATGTGCCTCACAAATAGAACATTTATTGCCTCTCCCCAATTGTTCCTTTCCGTTATCGAAACTTCGTTAAATTCTCTAAGCAGAAACTCTAGACCATAGCGAGTGTATCTATAATAATCATACGGCCTATCGTGAATCGGAAAAATAAAAGGTGCTGTTATTATTAACTTACCGTTGGGTCGAAGAGCTTTATGTATTCTTTTTATTGCTAAATGAGGACTGTGCAGATGTTCTAATACTTCGCACATTATAACAACATCAAATCTGAGTTCTCCGAAGTCATAAGTACATATGTCAGCAACAATGTCAGGTCGTCTTTTCTCATTTATATCTAAAGAAAAGATTTCAAAGCCATTTATCTCAGCATATTTTTCTAACAATCTATTTATTCTGCCTCCCGCTCCTACTATAAGAACTTTGCTGGATTTGCTGATTTGGTTATATTCTCGTCTCAAGAATGGATATAATCTCTTTCTGGAGAGCACTTTTGAGAGGCGGGTGAATAACGAATATATTTTCCTTGTTGGTGATTTCATTTTCTTTCCAGACTGCTATCGTTGTAGAGTATCCTAATAAGTGCTAAATTGTGTTCGTATCGGTTTTTCTGAGAACGACAACAAGATGCTGGCCGTGTTTTTCGTCTGTTTTACGCAATCGTTTCCATACATAATTCCATATCAAACGGTTAAATACTTTCAATTCTATAAGCCAGTGGTGATTATGAGTGAGTTTCAAATACTGTTTAACAAGTTGGCTCTTTTTATATACGTATTCGACGCTGACAATGTCCAAAGGGACGCTGGCTTCTTCAAGCTGTTTTTGTAGCAGGTTCAAATCATAATGGCGGTAGTGCTTCTTACGTACGGGGACAACAGTTGTGGGAACAGATATAACAACATAACCATCCTTGTTGGTTCGTTTCTCTAAGGTTTTCAATAGTGTATTGACGTGATCATTCGGGATATGCTCCAGGACTTCTACTGCCAAAACGACATCGAATGTCTCTTTCAATTCTCGGGCGTCGATAGATAAAAACTCGACTTCGGGGTGAAATGCCTTGGCAAAGCGGATGGCTTGTTCGGATAAGTCGACGCCCACGCGCCGGTCAATCCCCCAGTCCAGCATACCGATGATACACCCATCTCCGCACCCGACCTCAAGTACCGACGAAGGCCTCAAGGATTGTACAATTTCCCGTATATGCCTTGAATAGCAGAGATATTCGAAACTCCAGCCTAGCGCCCGAAAGCGGACCCCCACACCTTCATTGTCAAAATGGGGAATGTGATGATAAGGGAAGCTGTACAGGTCATCTTGAATCTTATACCTATCCAAGCAGTCTTTCGGAATATTCGATTCTGATGCCATTACTATATTCTCTTTGTCTTTTTCAGTAACTGTCACAAATAACCAGCCGCTATTGGCAGCTCGATGAGAACAGATGATAGCAGCTCTACAATTATTAATCAACAATTACTGCTTGTAAAATCGATACCTGACCGTTAATATATTCTAAGCTTTTCGGATGGAAAACGGCTAAGAGCAAATGTTTATTAACTACGATTGATAACATAATAAGCCCGAGATATTAATATGCCCCCTAAAGTTAGTGTTTGCATACCTACATATAACCGAATAGATTATCTTAAAGAAGCACTCGAGAGTGTATTTGCTCAAACATACAAAGACTATGAGGTTGTCATAGTCGATGACGGCTCAACCGACGGCACGGAAGATATGCTTAAAGATGTCGGCTGCGATGTCAGATATTATTGGGCCGAGCATATAGGACAGGCCGCAGCGAGAAATAAGCTGATAGAGCTTGCCTGTGGAGAGTATATCACCTTCCTGGATTCTGATGATTTATTATTTCCGGATGCGGTCGAGAAACTTATGGAGGTAATGGATTCTTATGACCATGATGTGTTTGCGTATGGTTCTTATATCGGTGTGGACGAACACGGCAGCACCCTCCGTACCAGACAACCCAAACTGCCTTCCGGTAACATTGTAACAGAGCTGTTTGAATTTATTTATGTTAAATCCTGTGGGACGATGTGTGCCAAAAGAATTTATGAACGACAGGG
>JBAQFY010000186.1:0-1761 GCA_049287505.1 Sedimentisphaerales bacterium
CGGCTATTGTACGCAGCAGCTCGTGTGCGAATGCCGGATGGTCTAAGAAATCCATCATCAGGTTCTGCATCCCCCGCATCGCCCAGGCCCGCTCGTATAGTGAAAATCCAATCTTAAAGACCCGGAAACAATCCCCGTACTCGGACAGCAGCTCTGGAATATCCTCAAAAAACCGCCTGTCCAACGGGTCGGGGAACTCATAACCGGCCAGGGTCGGCTCCGGCAAAACGTATTTCTCAACAATTCCTATATCCTTGTCCACGCTGCGGTCCCACACCGCCCCGAAGTAATCACGGAAGCGGTCGTTGCCGAGAGCGGTAAAAATACCCATATCATGGCCTAACTTGACGAAATGGTTGTCAAGGACCCGGTCCAAATCATCCCGGCCAAAATGATTCCGCAGCTTCTCAGCCGCTTCGACGGTAAAGCCGCACTGCCAGGGAATGTACGGGACCCTGCGTCCCTCAATCGCCAGCTTGACCACCTCTCTTTTATCCATTGACCGCAATCCCAAATTAAATAAATTACTAAGCTATTGCTCTCTCACTAAGGATTTGAAGAATTGTCATTCCGCACTTGATGCGGAATCCAGACCTTTGATACATCTGGATTCCTGCTTTCGCAGGAATGACATCCATCAATACATTTGTAACAAAGCATTGTTTTTCAGGAGGAGACCGAAATTTCACTAAGCGCTTTTTCTAAAAGGCCGGTCAGGCGAACATCATCTCCGAAGCGCTCGATATCAACGTAATGCAATCCGACAGCCTGTGTTAATTCAGTCATCGGCCCGGTTATGTCGACGCCTCCCTGGGCCCCTAATATTTTCGGTGCGATATAAACGATAATTTCATCGGCAAGCTGCTCTTTTAAAAATGATGTGAGCACGCTCGGCCCGCCCTCGACGAGCAAATGTCCGATGCCGCGCTTACTCAACTCATCGAGCAGAAAATGCAGGTTAGACCGGCCTTGCGTATTTGGATAAGTAAGCACTTCGGCTCCCTTTTTGGTAATCTTCTCTGCAAGTTCCGGATTTGCCCGCACCGTGCTTTCACTCGTATATATCAATACCGGACTTTTCTCGTCTGTCTTAATCAGCTTGCAATCCAGCGGAAGCCTGAGGTGGTTGTCTAAAACGATTCTCGTGAGTTTTTTGACTTTGCTCGGTCTGGCGGTAAGTAGCGGGTCATCGGCGATTACGGTATTTACACCCACTAATATTGCCTGCGCACGCCGGCGTAACTTGTGAACGTCTTTTCTGCTTTGTTCGCCGGAAATCCAACCGCACCCTGACAATCGCGGCTCGCCCACGCCCATACGTGATGGGCGGGGCTCGGCTGTGGCGACTTTGCCGTCAATGCTCTGCGCCCATTTCAATGTCACCCAGCACCTGCCGGTAGCCGCAAATTTGAAAAAGGGGGCGTTCAGCAGTCTGGCCTCGGTTTCGCATATACCGGTCTGCACTTCAATTCCCGCATTGCGTAATTGCTCAATACCTCTTCCATTGGAATGTTCCGATGGGTCAATCGTTGCGACAATAACCTTCGCCAAACCTGCTTCGATTATAACCTGTGTGCAGGGGCCGGTCTTACCAACGTGAGAGCACGGCTCAAGCGTAACGTACATCACAGCGCCGCGGGGATTGACGCCCAGGGTCTTGCAGTCTTTTAGGGCGTTTATTTCCGCGTGGGGGCCGCCGAACTTTTTATGCCAGCCTTTGCCGATAATCTGATTGGCCTTTACGATAACCGCCCCGACCGC
>JBAQFY010000187.1:0-6961 GCA_049287505.1 Sedimentisphaerales bacterium
TTGTTTAGGATTTCGAAATTAGAATTTCGGATTTCTCCGCCTTAGGCGGAGTGGATTGTCTTTGATTTCAATCTCTCAACTCACATAATGAGCAATCTCACCGGCGTTTCAGCGGCGAGCAAATGTAGTGGCATGTTTGACACTGCTTAGGAGACTATAAACTTTGCTGATTCAGAAGACTCTCAATATATTCTTTCTGTTTAATGTATTCATTTTGTTTTATTAAATGACTTCTGTAGTTGGATTGCAGAAATTCGATAGGATCTTTATCCTGCTTTCTTTGGTTACATCCCTCGCATGCAACAGCAAGGTTATACCTTCTATTTGTACCTCCCTTGGAAACAGGAATAAGATGGTCTAAGAAGAATGAATCCTCGGAGAGTTCCAGTAAACAATAAACACAACGGCGATTATCTCTATCGAATACATTTAATCGCCTGGAGGGGTCAGTATAGTAGTCCACATCGTTTTTAGTAGACTCTTTACGAATACTTATTTCTTCCGCTTCAATCAGCTTTCGACAAGGTTCGATTTTACTTGGCAGATGAACAAAGATTTCATTAGCACCGCCACGCTTTCGATTGATAGTAATACACTTATTCTGGAGAAGATCACCCAGACGTCTTTTCACGGTTGTGCTATCGTCAATTATATTCCCTTGATCTGAACGAATGAATGAGCCTACTTTCGCCCAAGGGATGATTACCTCCCCTTTTCCCGTTTCGAAATAGGATAGATGGAACAGTACGTGATATATAGCAAGAGCTTTATCCTTCACGACGCGTGACAGGAACTTTGTTATATAGCTGTTTTCTTTAATATATTGTTCAAGACCGATCCTATCAACCTTTGGCTCTATACTGCCACTCATCACGTCCAATATATATGCCATTGCTTTTACCTTGTTTATTGCTGGCCAAATATGGCTTATATGGTTTCCGTATAAGACGACATATTCGCTCTGTCAGTATGATTAGATTTCTGCGAATTTAGTTCACTTGCGAGAACATCCGCCATCTTATTAGATCGAATTACATACTCGCACTTAGGACACTTGTAAAGTGGAATACCGCCTTGATGACTCATAACAAAGTGGCAATTCGGACAATATGGAGTTGATTCAATATGGCCATCTTCATTTACTTTGAAAGCTATACCTTCATGGATCTTATACTTCCTCCGCTCTTCAAATTGCCTAACTGTATCTAAAAGCCTTTTATTCTCCGATGACAATTTATTATTCTGCTCTTTCAATTCATCAACAGTGCATTCGAGGTTTTCCAATTTATCTTTTAAAAGGCGATTATTTTCTTCTTGCATTTCATAGTTGCGTTGAAGCAATTTATAACTTTTAGCATCCAACACACGACCTTCAAACTCTTTTAGAAAATCAAGTGCTCCCATACTTTATTCTCTACAAGATATCAAGATTCAAATACGGAAATATTTTTATTTGTTTCCGTATAAGACGCCGTTTAGATAAATTTTAACTGAACTTAAAACATATTATTTTTCTAAGCCATCTGGATATGTTTATATAAAGGTTCAGCAATGGGCTTTAAGCATTTTGAGGCATTCAAGATTTCTATCCCGATTACTTGGCCTTTGTCATCAAGCTCCACATTTATGCCTGGGGCAACCTCTACGAATTCTTCTTCCCTGGCTTTCTTAGCTACAATGTAGAGGATATCTGATTCGTAATCATAGTGTACTAAAGGTTTCTTGCTCATGTTTTCGCTACCTGCTACTTGCATTCATAATTGTCAGGCCGACAATTTCTTTCCCATCTTTTCTTATCAAGATATCTCCGTCCGCTTCTATCGTTTTTGTCGCTTTCTGAGGTTTCCGAAAGCTCATATATAATACGTCAGCCTCTTTGTCGTAGTCCAACCATACATGATGGGTAGGGAGTTTTACCATGCCGGAAGCGATTGCCATACATTTTCCGATGAAATCTTCTGTCTTTTTTGTAGTTATTGCCGCCATATAATTTTTCCTTTTGGTTTCGTATCCAAAAAATATGCTGTGATAACAAATCCATCACGTTTTGATACTTCTTTGTAAATTACGATAAGCCACTCCTTCTTTCCGATTTTCCTTGTTACCTTTAGAGAACCTTTGTTTCCGCGCACAACAAAATCCGGCTTTTGGATAGCCTCAAGTACATCATGAAAATGGCTTGCCAAATCATCATAGTTCTCAGTAATATGATACCATCTTTCATAGGTAAGTCTTATGGGTACTCCATTGATTGAATGCGCCAATTCCATTCATTCTCCTGCCATTTCGGCGAATAACTATTGGTTATATGGTTCTGTATGAGAATCCGAACTTATCGGATTCTGTACTATAAACCATCTATAGTATCAAAAAAATGACATCAATTGTCAAGACTTGATTAAAAACCTCCAAAAGCTATACTGATTATATCTTCTGACGAAAAAAGGTGTTTTGCCGTTGTCATTCCGTGCTTGACACGAAATCCATATCTTTTTCTGGATTCCTGCTTTCGCAGGAATGACATTGGGTCATTTTGTTAGATTAAGTATGTTCGATAAAACGAAAACAAATGATTTTGATTGTATCGTAATAGGTGGAGGTCACGCCGGCGTCGAGGCTGCTTATGCCGCTGCGAAAATCGGCGCCAAAACCTGCCTTATAACCATCGGCAAAGACACGATAGCAAAGATGAGCTGCAACCCGGCTATCGGCGGTCTTGCAAAAGGACAGATTGCGCGCGAGGTCGATGCGCTTGGTGGACTGATGGGTCTGGCGATAGACGAAACCGGTATCCAGTTTCGCCTTCTTAACCGTTCCAAGGGCCCGGCTGTGCAGGCCCCAAGGGCGCAGGCGGACAAATACAAATATAAAGATTATGTCCGTATGCAGCTCGAACAAACTGCAAATTTGACTATCATCGAGGCAATAGCAACCCAGATTATAACTGAGAAAAAGAATGTTCGGGCGGTACGCTGCTCAGATGGAAAAATATACAGCGCCCCAACGGTAATTCTTACCACGGGGACATTTCTTCGCGGCTTAATGCATATAGGAACTGAACGGTTCGCCGGGGGACGACTCGGTGAGCCGGCTGCCAATGAACTTTCGGAAAGTCTCCAACAGCTTGGATTGGAACTTGGAAGGCTGAAGACCGGCACACCAGCCAGACTGGATGCGGGAACAGTCGAACTGGACAAACTCGATGTCCAGCACGGGGACGAAAAGCCAATTCCTTTCTCATTTATGACCGAAAGGATAACTCGGCCGCAGATTCCCTGCTGGATAACCTATACGAATGAAAAAATACATAAGCTAATCCAAGATAATCTTCATCGCGCACCGCTTTATTCCGGACAAATCACTTCCATAGGGCCAAGATACTGTCCAAGTATCGAAACAAAAATCGTTCGTTTCGCGGACAAAAAGCAGCATCAGGTGTTTTTGGAACCTGAAGATGAAGAAAGAACGACTATCTATTGCAACGGCATAAGCACTTCTCTGCCAAAGGATGTGCAGGAACAAATGCTCAAATTGCTGCCCGGAACGGAGAACGCCCGGATTATTCACTACGGCTATGCGATTGAATATGATTATTGTCCGCCGATTCAACTAAAGCCCAATCTTGAAACCAAAAAGGTGTCGGGACTATTTCTGGCAGGGCAGATAAACGGGACCAGCGGGTATGAAGAGGCGGCGGGACAGGGTATCGTGGCCGGCATAAATGCGGCCAGGATGTTACAGAGTAAAGAACCGCTCGTGCTCGGCAGAGAACAGGCATATATCGGTGTGATGATAGATGATTTGCTGACCAAGGGGCTTGATGAGCCTTATCGGATGTTCACATCGCGAGCGGAGTATCGGCTGATGCTGAGAGCGGATAATGCGGACCGAAGATTGACGCAAATCGGCAAATCGGTCGGACTCGTGGATGAAAAACGATGGGCAAAGTTTCAGAAAAAGCTCAATGATGTCGATACCCTCAAGAACTATCTGAAAAACACACGTTCCGAGGGAATAAGTTTGTGGGACCAACTGCGCCAGCCAGGCAATACACTTGCAGAAAAAATTGCTGAAAACCATGATGTTAAAAATATGAACCCCGTTAGAAATTCTACAAAGCCGGATGCCCCAGGAAAAGAAAAGATTTCTAACGGGGTGAATCTTGCCGACGATATATTTCAGGCAATAACTATCGATGCCAAATATGAAGGTTACTTAGCTAAACAGGAACGCCTGGTGGCCGGTTTTCGGGCTTTGGAGAATAAAAAGATTCCGGCAGATTTGGACTATAACAACATCGCGCATCTACGAGCCGAGGCCAAAGAGAAGCTGTCGTTTTTTAGGCCGAGTACGCTCGGTCAGGCCTCTCGAATAAGCGGCATAACACCGGCTGATATTACGGTAATTCAAATTCATCTGAAAAAGGCTCAAGTACTTGAGCAGGTGGGCGGGCCCGAGGTCGGCTCAAAACCAAAGACTAAAGACGATGACCGAGCTGGCTGAGAATATTTACAATAGTCAAACTGCACGCAATGAGCCGAAGTTTAAGCTCTGGCGTTCGGCGGGGCTGCTGCTGACATACAAATGCAACTGCGCCTGTGAGTTCTGCTATTATAACTGCTGCCCTGAGAAAAATGGCCTGATGCCCGTAGATACAGCTATAAGGGCGTGGCAGTCGTTGAAAAATCTCGCCGGCGATTCTGCAAAAATCCACATTACCGGAGGCGAGCCATTTCTGTATTGGGGCAGGCTACAAGAAATTTTAGAAGAGGCGGTAAATCAAAAGCTCGGCAAAGTTGATTTGATAGAGACAAACGGCTTCTGGGCCACCGATGAAAAAATTACAAGGCAGCGGCTAAAAAAACTTGTCGAACTCGGAATGAATCGATTCAAAATCAGCACGGACCCATTCCACCAGGAGTACGTTGACATCGAGCCGATACGTCGATTAGCCGAGATAGCAACAGAGGTTTTGGGGCCCGAGCGTGTGCTGGTCCGCTGGCGAAAGTACTTAGATGACCCCATCGAAATAAAAAGTCTCTCATCCGCCGAACACGAGCAAAAGTATATCAGCGCTATGAACGATTATCCCTGTCGTTTTACCGGTCGTGCCGGGGGAAGTTTGGCTGCACTGGTCGCTTCAAAACCCATAGAGGCTCTGGCTTCGGCGAATTGCAAAACGGACCTGCTCGGCGCCAAAGGTGTGCATATCGACCCGTTCGGCAACGTATTCAACGGCACGTGCAGCGGCATCATTATCGGGAATGTAAACCGAACCCGGCTTGAGAATATCTGGAAAAAATTCCATCCCGGTCAAAACGAATTTGTCAACACACTATTCAACTTGGGACCGTTTGGATTGCTCGAAAAGGCGGAAAAGCTGGGCTATAAAAAAGCAAAATTGTATGCAGATAAATGCCATCTCTGTACGCATATTCGGCAGTCTTTCTTCGATAACGGTCTTCTCGTGCTGCGTAGCGAGCTACTTCGCAGAGCAGCAGAGGAACCGATAATTGGCCCCGCAGAGTGCTACTCTAATGGCATAAGACCTTAAATGCACAGGAGTTACAGATAGTGAGCCTTTGATGTAATAGTCAAATGACTACTACAAATGACTATGACCGGCAAATATATAAACAGATTGATTTGGTAGTGTCGTAGTCAAATGACTATGGCTATTTTAACGTGTCTGTTAGAGTCTTGGGATACAGTGCTGTATGTGGTTGTGCACGCTTGGGGTGGGGAAAGGCAGGAAGGGAAAAATCCGTAAACCATTTAGCTTAGGGTGGGCAAAGACAGGAAGGGAAAAATTTCAAAATTTTTTTATTTTTTTGTTGAAAGCTTGTACAAATGTACGATATTTTAGTTGTACATTTGTAAAATACAATTGTAAAAGGAGTTTATTATGACAAAAAAGAAATTACCTGCTTTAAGCCCGGCCGAAACGGAAATCCTAAGATTAGTCTGGCAGCTCGACAAAGCAACCGTGCAGGATGTATGCGATAAACTGCCCGCCAAGAGGAAAATAGCTTACGCAACGGTCCAAACCCTGCTGCGCCGGCTGGAAAAGAAAGGCTACCTGCAACACGATATCAGGGGCAAGGCCCACGTCTTCTTCGCCGCGGTCAAGAGCGAAAATGTCATAAAAAGGTCAGTTAATGATTTTTTAGACAGGCTCTTCGGCGGCGACCCTATCCCGCTTATGCAGTACCTTGCCGAGCACGGCAAAATCGACGCCAGCGATATCGAAAAGCTGAAACGATTAGCTGATAAAAAATAGCCAATCATTTTTTGTGGAGCGGTAATAATGGAAAATTTCTTAACGCAAATCACAAATTATCTGCTGGCGCAAAGCTGGCAGATAGCAGTTTTGGTAGCAGTAATAGCAGCGGTAAATTTGGCGCTGAAAAATAAAAGCGCCCACGTTCGCTACCTGCTCTGGCTGATTGTCTTAGCTAAATGCCTCGTGCCGCCTTTGCTTGCCATACCATTACCAATTCTGTCGCAATATAAGACGCCGGAACCAAAGTTAATTTCAAATGGTGAAATGCCTGCTGTTAATGTCGAAATGGCAGATACGATTAGGTCCAAGCCCCTCACGTTACCTTCGTTGCCAGTAAAATCACCAACTATTATTGAAAGATTGGCAAGAGTAACTGCCAGGCAGTGGCTGGGCCTTAGCTGGATTGCTGGGGCAACCATATTCGTTCTTATCGCTGCGGCAAAAGCATCGCGGACCAATTTTTGGCTGTGGCAGCAGCGAAAACAGCTTCCGGTCGAAATACAAAGCGGGATTGAGGACTTATTCTACAGCCTTGACTTCAGGACTTTTCCGAAGGTCTGGATGATTGAAGGCATAGGCCAGCCGTTCGTATGGGGTCTGCTGCGCGGCAGTATTTATCTGCCGGCTGATTTTGTTAAAGTCAATAGCTCTGAGCATCGCAGAAGTGTCTTAGGCCAC
>JBAQFY010000188.1:0-18834 GCA_049287505.1 Sedimentisphaerales bacterium
AAAATGACCCTGCATTCAAAAAATTAAAAAAAGAATGCAGGGTCATCCCGACCGGAGCCCCCGTTCTTGCTTTTGCAAGAAAGCACGGGGGCGGAGTGGAGGGATCTGGCCAACGTCTTAAAAGCCATTTCCAGTTCCTATAGGGCGGGGCTTGCCCAACCATTGCGATTACTTCTTGGCTCGCTCGAGCGCTTCTTCAAGTGCTCCGAAGCCCGGATTCCATTCGTTGAGTCGGGTGACGTTCTTTTTCCCGGCGACTTTCATAAACTGCTCAAAAGCTTCCTGGATTGACTCCGGCATAGGCCAGTCGGCACTGCTGGTTTTAGCTTTTTCTCGCATCTCGTCCCAGCGCATCATAAATGTGTACATCACCGGCAACTGCGCAACCTGAACGCGAAACAGCAGGTCCGGCTCGTCCTGGACTGCCGCTTCAGCGGCCTTCAAATGCACCCAGCTTTTGCTGAGCGTCTCGAACGAAAGGAATTTTGCTGTGTGCTTTTCGAAGCAGCCAAGCCAGTCCTCGCTGGCCTCGACCGCATCGTGTGTAAGTTTCAAATAGGCCTTGATGTGAGGGGCAGCAGGGCCGTAGTAGCCCTTGATGAATTCGTCAATAAGTTCCTGTCCATTCCTCGTGGGGTCCCACAGCAGCTTGGCCAGAACCCAGGCGCGAAGTTCGGCCATCTCGGCGCCGTTAGTCGTGTAAGCACCCTGCTCGAAGATGCCTTTGACATTATGGTCCGCGAAAAACTTTACATTCGGCCCTAAGACCCGCAGGTTCGGATGCGGCATTATGTGATGTCTGAAATTCGTCGTGTAGTCCCAGATGTACAGCCGATTGCATATCTTCGACCAGCCGACAATATCATCGCGGAATTCTTTATTTCGCTCGTCGGCCAGCGGCTTACAGAATGAACACTCGATACTGCACAGGCGCACAATGACGTTATCTCTTGGTTTTGTAATTTTTGGCGGCTTGCGCGTATATTGGTAAGCTAATGTACTGATAGCAACATTCGGAAATTCCTCTTCGATATCGGCAGCTACGGCGTTGACGAACCGCAGCATAAGACCGGCGGGGCTGCCTTCTTCTTTTTCAATTGCAGCGCATCGGCTGCATTGGCAATTGCCGTGCCAATCGTTCTGCGAGACCGATGCAATAGTGGCAGCTGGGTTTTTACGCAGACGTGCTTTGAGGTTCTTGACCAGCTCCTGGCGCATTTCTTCATTCGTCAAACATAATTGAGCACGCTCAAAAGTGCGTTTGCCCTTGATTTCACTAAACCATTCCGGATGGTCTTTAAAATATATTTTAGGGGGAATCAATGGATAAAAAGTGTGAACAAATCCCTCGTAAGTGTGTTTGCCGCCGCGTTTTTCATCTAATTGGGGACGATTTCCATTAGATTTATTGCGCACCGCCCAATCACCGTCGAAGGCGTCAAACCAGTACGGCTCGCGATATTCCAGTATTGGCACATAGCGGATATTTAGCTTATCCACCGTGAGCGTTGGCTCATTCGGTATGGTACTTTCACTCGATGACCACCATCGGCAGCCGAGCTCGTCTTCGAGAAAGGTATAAACTGCGTACAAAGTCCCGCGAGGATAACCGCCGGCCAGGATAAGGTCGTTCCCAACACTGCGGATAACTATGCCATCGGTGCCGAGTCCCTCGACGGTGAAATCAGGCTCGGCCAATTTAGCGGCCTTCGGACCAACCAGCAATCGAGACCGGCCGACGGCGGGGGGGCTGACTACCTCAAATTCTGCGCCGGTTATCTGCTCCAGAAAGTCGGCCAATTCGGCAGCGGCGTGCTGTTCAGGCTCGCCGGCGTCCTCGGCAAGAACTATCACCGCTTTCGCCACGCCGTTTTCCGCAATCGTTACTGCACCATCTTTGACGACTTGTTGGCATCCAGTGACAAATAACAGGGCAACGAGCAGTAATGTAATTTTAATTTTTTGTATCATCGTACGGCCTCCTTGAAATGAAAGGTTACTTTGATTTATGTATCCCGTAATAAGATAAAGCTTAGTGATTTTATTTCCTTGAAATTTATCTCGGATTTCAGGTTGCATAGCTGTGCAGACCGGGGAAGAGCTTGGATAGATTTACCCAGAGCAAAGTTATTATAATAACCGCCATTCCGGCAATCGCCCAGATGCTGTTAATCTGTGGATATTTTTTGCCGAACATATAGCGAAAATGAAAATACCCGACATAGACAAGCCAGGATGCCAGTGACCAGAGTTCTTTAGGGTCCCAGCCCCAGTAATCGCCCCAGGCCTTTTTGCCCCAGTAGCTGCCGAGGACAAGCCCGAGCGTCAGCAGAGGAAAACCGATGCAGATTATACGATAAGTTGCCTGCTCAGGAGGGGTGGCAGCCTCAAAGCCGAAGGCTTTGGGGATGGTGAATTCAGGAGAAGCCATCCCCAAGCTGCGCTTGGGGCTGCCACCCGTCGTCAGTTGCAAAATTGCCTGGAAAGTCGCCTTTGCCATAAAGATATATGACAGCGTATAGACGGCAACGTGGGGTGTAAAAAGCCAGCTTTGCAGGGCCGGCGGCAGTTGCTGAGGCTCGGCGTTAAAGAAAAAGCCGGCGGGGAAAAGCACGATGGCACCTGTGAGCATATCGGCACTGTAACCGCCAACACGAAGGAAACGACCACTAAATAGCGAAAGCGGATAAATAATCATACCCAAACATAGAAACACTTCAAAGAGATTCTGCAAAGGCACGTGGCGGACATGATACCAGCGATAACCAAAAGAAAAAACGGCAATGATAAATCCGAGCACATATAAGATATGTCCGTTTTTTGGGCGGCGCAGCAGGCTCACTACAAACGCACACAGATATGTGGCAATGGTCGCATAAATCAATAAGCCCTGAATTGTGTATTTAATTTCCATTTATTTGTTTTTTGCTTTTATCCTTGTAGCTATATGCACAAAGCTGCTGCCAACATCAAAACCTACAAAATGCCTTAGCCACAGGTGCCAGAAAACTCCGATGCAGAGCATCCAGTAGCCGGCATAGACCACAGCCAGGCCCGTATTGGAAACGACCATAAGAACGGTGTATTGGCCGGCCTCAGGGTCGTAAGAATGCTGATAGAAGTGGTATCCGCCGAAGCTGAGAGGGTGATTTACTTCGATGTCCTTTTCAGCGGCCACCTTGTTGTCCTTAATTATCCTCAGCCGGCTTATGTAATCGCTGATGACTCTGCGATAGCTCAGTTGAAATTTGTCTTGAGAGCGACTATGTCCTGGAAATCTCTCGAAGACGTATTTTGTCGCTGTTTCGCCTTCGGGGGATGTAAATTGAACTTCGAGTGCCGGGTTAAAGCCGGGCTGTGGGTCGTCGATAATTTTTCTGTTCTCGCCCTCGATTGTGATTTTGAAATTCTCGAATGTTCTTAGGATTTTTACCGTTCCGAAATCCGGGCCCAGAGAAAATTCAGGGGTGGCAGCCCCAAGCGCAGCTTGGGGATGGCTTCTCCTGCGTTCACCATCCCCAAAGCCTTCGGCTTTGAGGCTGCCACCCAGGTCTCTAACGGGGTCAACAGGTATTCTCCAGCCCTGGCCGTCTCTGGTTTGGATTTGCAGGTATGCCGGCTTGTAATATTCTATTTGGAAGTCTTTGAGCTCTACGGAGAAAGGCAGCTCCTTTATCTGCCTGTTGTCTAATATGACGCGGTTGTCTGAGTGTCCTTCAGGGATTCTCATTTGGCCTGTTGTAATTTTGTCGATACCGAACAGTTTTTTCTGGAGTTTATGCCCGGCCTCTGAGGCCCACATAGACCCTGCGAGAATAAAAACACAGCCTGAGTGTATTAGTAACAAACCGGGTACGCGGACCAATCGGCGAAACACCACAAGTCCTACAATCAGCAGCAGCAGAAAGGCTGACCAGTAAACCACCAACGGCAGGCGGTTAATGAAGCTCTGTGCCCGCGCAGCGCCGATAAATGCTCCATAGATAGACAAAAACAGCAACAGTATAATCAGCGCCAGCGCAGCCCACATTACAGCTCGTCTGAGCTTATTCATCGATTTCCTTTATGCCCATCTGTAAACTTAATACGGGTGATTATGAACAAATGTATATTATTTGCAAGAATTTTCATGATGGCATTGTGCTCATTGACTCGATTTCATTGCAGTTTGAAGTTTATATATATAATTACCGTGCTTAGATATATTGCAATCGGAAAATATTTGACCTCCAGATTCATTTGGGGTATATAGGCTTTTCATAATAAAGATGATTAAGGAATTGTAGTGGAGGTTCAATAAATGACAGGGCAAACGTCAAAAGGGCAGTGCAATCTTTGCGGCGGCACTTTCAGCAAGCCAGCGATGACCAAACACCTCGGAACGTGCAAACAAAATGAGCAAGATTCCGGGAAGTCGTTTCCCGGCCGCAATCCCCGGCAGGCAGAGGTCTTTCATCTTGTGGTTGAAGGCCGGTACTCACTCGATTATTGGATGCATCTTGATGTCCCTGCCGACCTGACGCTCGAAGACCTGGACGATTTTCTTCGGGACATCTGGCTGGAATGCTGCGGTCACTTGAGCGCCTTTGAAATCGAGGGCACAACGTACTCGGTACAACCGATGGAAGATTTTGATGATGAGAGTATGGAGGCCGGGCTTGATAGCGTTCTTAGTCCCGGAATGAAGTTTCACTATGAGTATGACTTCGGCTCTACTACGCACCTGGCGCTGAAGGTTATCTCCCAGGAGCAAAAACAAATTAAGGGCAAATCCATCGCGGTTTTGGCCAGAAATGAACCTCCCTCAATTCCCTGTATGTCGTGCGGTAAAATCGCTACACAGGTGTGTACCGAATGTCTTTGCTCGGATAGCGGCGGATGGCTTTGCGATGAGTGTGCCGTTGAGCACCAGTGCGGCGAGGATATGCTCTTACCTGTCGTCAACTCTCCTCGGGTAGGAGTCTGCGGATACACAGGCGAATGACCGGCAATATTTAGCCCCCCAATTCATTCCTGCAAACTTGTCCTTGACTTGATAATGGAGCAGGAATCCGCGCCTGCCCCGCATCGGTTAGGTCACTGCCAAAAATTGGTGCATTGTCGTTGCGAGCGCAGCGAAGCAATCTCAATTCATTATTGGATATTCTCTATTCGACATTCTGCGGTTCAAATAATCAATCCGTGAAAGCTTCGGTGTTGTTTCCGAATGACTGCTTCTCTGTGTCTTCCGGAAAATCTGTGGTCGGCAAAATCAATGGCTTTCTTTGTGAATATTTGTTATCTTAACGTGATTGAATATTTCTGTAGTTTTACCTAATTTTATTAGTCGGTTATTTAGGCTGAAAACCTGGGGCTTAGGTCTTGAGTCTGTAGTCTCTGTAAGTCTTTTCTACATTTGGTCATTTGATAATTTGAATTTGTTTCGGATTTCGGATTTGATGAATCCCGCCCGTCGAAGACGGGACGGGATGAGCCTATGAGTATCGAACATCACGTATGAATGTCGAACGAGCCAATAAAAGCAAGGTATATCTTGTCGGCGCCGGGCCGGGCAGGGCGGATTTGATTACCGTCCGAGGCGCCGAGGTTCTAAAAAAAGCAGACTGTATAATTTACGATAAGTTAGCTAATCCCGCCCTGCTCAGGTTTGCCCGCGCCGACGCCGAGATTATCCACGTGCCCAAACGCACCGGCGGTGCGCAGGTGGAGCAGGAGGAAATTAACAGGCTGCTGCTCGAAAAGGCCTCCGCCGGCCGAACTGTTGTGCGGCTAAAGGGCGGCGACCCCTGTATCTTCGGCAGGGTCGCCGAAGAGCTGGCGGTTTTAATCGGGGCGGGTATTGATTTTGAAATTGTGCCAGGCCTGACCGCCGGCATCGCCGTCTCTGCCTATGCCGGTATAATGCTTACCGACAGGGATTACAGCTCGCAGGTGGTTTTTGTTACCGGCCGAGAGGCCGAGGGCAAGCAGGATAGTAATATCGATTGGCAGCTGCTTGCCGAATTCAGAGGCACTATCGTTTTTTATATGGGGGTTGGCAATCTCGGCTTTATTGTTAAACGACTGACGGAAAATGGTATGGCCGCCGATACGCCGGCAGCGGTAATCGCTGATGCTACTTTTCCAACGCAGAGAGTTGTAAAAGCTGCTCTTGATAATATAAGCGAAAAGTGTAAACAGCGGGCAATTGAGCCGCCGGCCATTATAATCATCGGCACCGCAGCAGCTCGCAACGAAAAGCTTAGCTGGTTTATGAATAAGCCTTTGTTTGGCAAAAATCTTGTCATAACGCGGGATGTCGCTGGCAATGCCGATTTCGCAGCCAAGGTAATTGAACGCGGCGGCAACCCCATCGAGTTTGCAACGATAAAAATCAAGCCCTTGACAAAGACGAACGAATTTTTACGCTCACTCGCAACAATCACCGAATACGATTGGATAATCTTTACCAGCGTCAACGGCGTAAAGATATTTTTTGAAGCTTTGCAGAATTTGGGCAAAGACGCCAGGGTTTTCGGCTCAACCAAAATTGCTGCGATAGGCGGCAAAACCGCGGCTAAATTAAGCGAGTTCGGCATAAAAGCGGATTTTGTACCGGGCGTTTTTACGAGTAAAGAGCTTGGCAGACAATTAGCTGCCCACACAAACTTAAAGGAAAAAAAGGTTTTACTTTTACGCTCAAAGCTCGCTTCAAACGAGCTTGTCGAGCTGCTGACAAAAGGCGGAGCCGAAGTTCAGGATGTAGCTGTTTATACTGCCGAGCATGAGAAAAACAAAAGCGACTGGCTGATTGAAGATATTAACAGTAACCGGATTGACTGGCTGACCTTTGCAAGTCCTTCCTCGGTTAATGGATTTTTTGAGCAAATCAACAGCGGTTTGGTAAATTCAGCTAACGTCAAAGTTGCATCCATTGGCCCGGTAACTTCCGAACGCCTGCAAACCCTCGGCCTAAAGGTTGATGTAACAGCAGCAGACTACACCCTCGATGGCTTGCTCGATGCAATAGAGCAAACGTATAAAGGTATATAAACATATTGAATCCGAAATTCGAAATCCGAAACAAGAAATGATAACTTTTTAAATAGTGAGTGGTGAGTAGTGAGTATTCAACTCACTAATTAGTATCTGTTGTGGAAAACAAAAACCGACGATGTCACCCCTGCCCCTGCTTCCGCAGGGGTAAACTTGTCCCCGCAAAAGCGGGGAGCAGGGGTCCAGAGCGAAAAAGCTGGATTCCCGCTGGAGTTTATCCCGCACACGATGCGGGGCGGGAATGACAAACACTCTATCCGCAACAGGAACTAATTAACCACTCACCAATTTACCATATTGTTTCGCCCGTCCTCCGTAGAATTTCTACTTCGGAGGATGGAGATTTCGATACTTGTCCTCGTGAAAACGGGGATTCGAATTTAGAATTTCTCCGAAGGAGTAAAATATGGGCTTTCCGAAAATCAGAATGCGTCGCCTGCGAAGCAGCGCTCCAATGCGAAGACTGGTTCGCCGGACCACCTTAAGCGTCGATGACCTGGTTTATCCCTTGTTTGTCCGCGAGGGCAAAGGCCTTAAACAGCCAATCAAGTCGATGGCCGACTGTTTCCACTTTTCGCCGGACACCATTGCTGCCGAGGCTGCGGAAGTTGCCTCGTTGGGCATACCTGCGGTGCTGCTTTTCGGCCTGCCCGGCAAAAAAGATGATATCGGCTCAGAAGCCTGGGCCGAAGATGGCGTTGTCCAGCGCTCTATCGGAAAAATCAAAAAGGCCGTACCTGAGCTTTTGGTTATTACCGACGTTTGTCTTTGTGCCTACACTTCACATGGCCATTGCGGAGTGATAAAAAAGAGCACAAGAGCACAAGAGCACAAGTTGATAATAGATAACGATGTAACCTGCGAATTATTGGCAAAGACGGCGCTCTCGCACGCCCAGGCCGGGGCCGATATAGTTGCTCCTTCGGATATGATGGATGGCCGCGTCAGGTACATTCGTGAGGCACTCGAAGAGAACGATTTTAAGGATGTAGCGATTATGTCTTATGCAGCAAAGTACGCCTCTGCTTTTTATGGCCCGTTCAGAGACGCCGCCGAATCCGCACCTGCCTTCGGCGACCGCAGGACTTATCAGATGGACGCAGCCGCCGGCCCCGAACAGGCAATGGCCGAGATTGCGCTCGATATAGAAGAAGGTGCTGACATTGTTATGGTAAAACCTGCCCTTGCCTATCTGGATATAATCGCGGCTGCAAAACACCGTTTTGATTGTCCCATAGCCGCCTACAACGTTTCCGGAGAATATATGATGCTAAACTCCGCCGCCGATGTGGGCTTGTTGGATAAACAATCCGCAATGACCGAAATCCTCTATGCCATCAAACGCGCCGGCGCAGACATCCTCATAACGTATTTTGCCAAAGAAGCAGCAAAACAAATCAAATGAGCCGATGGGCTTTAGCCCATTACTTTTTCTGGAAGAATAGATTCAATTAGACTTCTGCCGACGGTAGCTGGGCTTAAGAAACAACCTGTTGAGCAAGTTCTAATAGCACATGCCGAGGCTGGGCACCAAAGAAAAAAGGCTGTGAGTGAAAATCACTCACAGCCTTAGTTTGTGTAAATCAGATATTCCACAAAGTTACTGCGGACATTTCTCAAGCCAATCGGCAGTGAAAGTTGCCAGGTCTGCAAGGTTAATTACCCCATCGCCGTTAAAATCCTCGCATGCCGTGTAGCTTGTCTTCGGGGTGAAGTAGTAATCTTCCGTTTCACCATACTCATATCCCGTCTTTGGGCCGGAACCACCGTTGCCTTTGGTCCCGGGATTACTGCCGCCCGTCCAGGGCTGTTCAGAAAGAGTAATCCTCATCCATATTTGCTGGGTACCCGCCGCCGGATGCCAGGGCAGGAATGCCGGCGTGGTTAGCTGGTTTAATCCGGCTGGAAGATTAAAAAGATATTGATTCTTTACAGCCCATTCCGATACAGCTCCCTTGGAGCAGGTCATGGTTGGATTAGTTTTACTGTCGTCGTCCCAGTCGCCATCACGGTTCCAGTCACACCAGACATTAACCCAAAGGTCGATACTTGGGTTGATAACGTTGACAATATAGTTAAACTTAGTCCAGCTACATTTGGGCATATTGAGCGGGAAGATAACACCATCGTCGCCCTTGTCATTGTCCGGCGAGTTGGCTTGGGGCCTAATGTTGTTAGTAACATCCTGGTCGGTGCCCATGTCGGCTTCGGCTTCATTAGTAATAGTGCTGCCCAGGTAAGCGACTGTCAAAGGATTCAAGTGAACCGGCCCATAAGGCCCAAGGCCGCTGGCATCGTTGAAGACGGTGGGATAACTGGCCCGAACTCCCAGAGGTCCTCCCTTGGGATATGCCGCCATGACCGCACCGTAATTGTTAGTGCTGTCTGGCGCATCGCCGAGGTCTAATGCTTTTGTTGGAGGTACTCCCTCAGAACTAACGCTTATCACACCTTGACCGGTGCTGGAGCCGAACCCGCCAACCTCGATTAGGTACTGGCTGCCGGCGGTTGCCGCGAAGGTAATCTCTGACTGCCAGCCACAGAAGTCGTCATTGCATCCGATTCGGTCACTTGAGTTCGGAGGGCAATTGACTCCCTTATAGACAGCGAGCTTCGTGTCATAGCTGCTGCCACACAAGCTGACGGTAACGTCACCTGTGCCTGCAGCGGTATAACGGTACCAGATGTTTGGGCTGGCTATACACTGACCGGGGCCATCGAACGTCGCGTTGGTGGTATCAAAGGGCAGGTCCTTTACATTACCGATGGATTTTGCATTACTGCAGTTATCGTTTGACGTCCCTGGTGGCGGAGGCGTTGGCCATCCCTCGCAACTGATAGTCAGCACACCCTGACCCCAATCAGAGTCAGTGCATCCCCCAATCTCGATGAGGTAGTGGTGGCCGGCGATTGCCTCGAAGGTAACCTTAGACTGCAGACCACAGGAATCATCGTTGCCTTTAATCATATCAGTAAGTGCCGGGTAGCAGCTCCAGCCGTCATAGACGGCAAGCTTAGTGTCGAAGCTGCTGCCGCATAGGCTGACGGTAACATTACACGTGTACGGAGCGGTATAGTGGTACCAGATGTTGTCGGTGGTAATATAGTGGCCGGGACCGTCGAATGTTGCATTGGTGGTGTCGAAGGGCAGGTTCGTTACGTTACCGACGGCCTTTGCGTTATAACAATCATCGTTGACCGGCTCCCCCGGCCCCCAGCCGGTACTGATATTCAACACGCCCGGGCCGGTCTCGTCGCTATACCCACCGACCTCGATGAGATAATGGTTGCCGGCGGTCGCCAGGAAGGTAATCTGGGCATCCCCACTGCAGAAGTCGTCATTGCAATCAATCAAGTCGTCCGAATCCGGATACCAACCAGTACTATCATAAACGGCGAGCTTTGTGTCGTAGCTGCTGCCACAGAGACTGACAGTAACGTTACCCGTATGATCAGCATAATAGATGTACCAGATGTTTGGGCTGTCCATACATAGGCCGGGACCATCGAACGTTGCATAAGTGGTGTCGAACGTTCGGTTCGTTACCTCTTCGACCGGTATCGCGTCATCACGGTCATCGTTGGATGGCTTGCCGTTCGACAACAGCTCGTGACTGATAGTCATTACACCCTGACCTGCGTTGGTGCCGAATCCTCCAACCTCAATCAGGTACTCTCTGCCGGCGGTTACAGCGAATTCGACCTCCGACTGCCTGCCACAGAAATCGTCGTTGCATCTGATCATGTCCTCCAGCTTCGGGGGGCAATCGCTACCATCATAGACGGCAAGCGTGGTGTCGTAGCTGCTGCCGCACAAGCTGACGGTAAGCCCACCGCTCTGAGTGGCGGTATAGACGTACCAGATGTTCGGGCTGCTCATGCAGTGGCCGGGCCCGTCGAACGTCGCCGATGTAGTGTTGAACGCAAGGTCAGTTACGTTACCGACCAGCGTTGCGTTCGCACAGTTATCATTGGCCGGAGCGCCCACAGCGAGTTCTGCTGTACCGAGCATTAACGTCAGCACACAAACCAACAATACCTTTGATTTAAATCTTTTCATAATTTATGTCCTCCTGAAAAAAATTTTTTGAATTTTGAAACACTTTTTCCGTGCACAAGACGGTCCGTGAGGAATAGAAATTCGAGAATGATAGAAAAAAACTGTTGACACTCCTCACTAAGTCTATTGTTTACAAGTAATAAGATACCACATTATTGCCCTCAAAACAAGGAAAAAGTCCGGATTATCCCGGTTTTTTTTGTTTGTTGAAGCATAAATGTAGTAACTTTCTTTGTAGCAAGCAGATACACAACCACATCGGCGAAATTCGGCTTTACTTCCGGTAGGTTTTTTGGGGATTGAAGACCTTATCTGCGATAAATTCCAGATTTTTGTCTGTGTGCTTCTTCAACGCACGGTAAAAGCATGACCGATAACCAACGTGGCATTGGCCGGCATCGACTGCTACTTTTAGAATCAGGCAGTCCTGGTCGCAATCGACAAGTATCTGTTCTATTTTTTGGAAGTGGCCGCTCTGTTCGCCTTTCTTCCATAGTTTTTGTCGCGACCTGCTGAAGTATGTGGCATAGCCGGTCCGGATTGTCATCTCAAGTGCCTGACGGTTCATATAAGCGACCATTAATATCTGCCCCGTCTGGCTGTCCTGCGCTATAGCTGATATCAGACCGTTATCATCGAATTTCGGAATAAACTCCACGCCCTCTTCGATGTCTTGTTTTGTACCCACGTCTTTTATCTCCTAAATTGTTGTTTTTAGTGTATTGCCAGAATAAGTTTTATCTGTTATTATGTGTAAAAACAAGTCTTTTCAAGGCAAACTACTTCTATGCCCGAGACGAAAACTGAGAAAAGTAAATACGTTTTCCTGTTTCTGCGTATTTTGGTGGTCGTGGTCGGCGTCATTTGGGCGATAGTGTGGGTATCTCGTGGGCAGAGATGGAGCAACTTAGCATCGATTTTTGTTCGAATGAAGTTGGGGATTTTTGCTGTAACTCTCGGTATTTTTGTCATCAGTCAGGTAATAGTTGGATTTCGCTGGTGGCTGCTGCTTAGAACTCAATCTATATTTATAGATTTCGGGGCTGCTGTCAGACTGCATTTTTTAGGGCTTTTTTATAATAATTTTATGCCCAGTTCCGTAGGGGGGGATTTCCTTCGGGCCTGGTACGTTACAAAGCACACAGATAAAAGGTTCCAGGCCGCTTTGAGCGTATTTGTTGACCGCTTTATTGGGCTCTCAAGTACATTGATAATCGCGGTTTTTTTCTATATGCTTTTCCTGCGAGGCCGGGCGGATGAAGTAACCTTCATCGGCCGCAGCGGCCCTTTTAAGTCTCTCGCTGAATATAGGCGAGTTATTATTTTGGTAATTGTGGTATTGGCGGCGGTCTTTTGCGGACTGTTGTTGAACAAACGGGGCCGGGTTTTGCTGCGAGCGGCCTGGTTGCATATTCGAATCCAAAGCGTCAGGATAATAGAAAAGCTTAAAGATGCGGTTTATCTTTACTACAGCAAACCCCTGACGATTCTTGCGGCGTTTGGCCTGACTGTTGCTTTGCAGATTATAACGATAACAAGTTTTTGGTTTCTTGGGAAAAATCTTGGGATTGCCGCAAGTCTCAAATATTACTATGTTTTTTTCACGCTGACGTGGGTGTTGGGCACACTGCCTGTCAGTGTCGGCGGGGCAGTGGTGGTGGAAGGCATACTCGCCTACCTTTTTATCCATTATGCCGGTGTCGAAGCAGAGGCGGCGTTGGCGCTGGCACTATGCCAGCGGATAGTATGGATGCTCGCTTCGCTGCCGGGGGCGGCGATACATTTGATTGGGGCACATTTGCCGAAAGACTTTTTTGTTGACTATGATAAGCCTACAAATTAAACTAAGGCGCTTTGAATAAAAGGCCGTGTTGTAAACGGCTTTGGTTGCGTAAAAAACGATAAATTGACAATAATCAGGGGTTGTTTTTAATAATCGATGGCGGGACGGTTTAAAAGTTACTTTTTTCGTGGATTAGCGGTACTATTGCCGACTATTCTGACAATTTGGATATTCGTCTGGGGTTACACGTTCATCCAGGACAATATCAGCCGGCACATAGCAGCCGGTTTGAAGTGGCTGATAGAACACATTGCTCCCGAAACCTTTGTAAAGGAACTGGAGTGGAAGTGGATGAGTATAGCTTTGTCCGCGGCCGGTTTCCTTGTGGCGCTTTTCATTGTCTTTATGGTTGGAGCGCTGTTAGCCAGCGTGGTTGGAAGAAGCCTGTGGCGAATGGTCGAAAAGTTCATAATGAATACGCCGTTTTTGAGACAGGTCTATCCTTATGTAAAACAGGTTACGGATTTTTTCTTCACCCGCGAAGAAAGAAAGGAGATGTTCTCAAGGGTCGTTGCGGTTGAATATCCACGCAAGGGTATATGGTCAGTGGGTTTTGTTACCGGCTCCGGGATTGAGAAGGTCGTGGACAACGTCAGAAAGGAATTTCTTACGATTCTTATACCCACTTCCCCGACACCGTTTACCGGCTTTGTAATAATGGTTCCGAGGAAGCAGACCATAGATTTAGATATGACAATAGAGGAAGCATTTAGATTTACCGTCAGCGGCGGGGTGATTGCGCCGGGTCAGAAGAAGGGAGTGGCTGCTTTACCGAAGCCTGATTCGGAATATCATGAATAGAAATGGATTTTACTTTCCGAAAAAAATAGTTAAGGAGAATAATCTTGCTTTTTACAATCACTAGTAAGCACATTGAAATAACGGAAGCTGTCAGAAAACACGCGGAAGAAAAAACTTCAAAGCTTCCCAAGTACTACAATAGTATAAATCAGGTTGAAGTGATTATAGACGGCAATCAGGGCGGTGGTACCAGCGTCGAAATAATTGCACGGGCCGAGCACAGCAAAGTTTTCGTTGGCACCGAAACAGGTGATGATGCTTACCACTGCATTGATATGGCCGTCCATAAACTTGAGCGGCAGCTCAGAAGAACAAAGGGTAGGGAACGAGACGATAAACACACAGGCCCCGCAGAGCTAACAGAGATAACGTAGTGGTCTGGCACGCGTGGTTTGAGTAGTTGTCATTCCGCACCCATTTGGCTTTGCTTCCCGCACCAAATAACGGCAGGAGCCTATTTGGTACGGGACAGGCAGGGCAGGCTTTGATGCGGAATCCATTGTTTTAGTTCTGGATTCCTGATTCCGTAGAGCATGCCCTGTACTTGATACGGGCAATGACAACCCATCAATTGTTCTGTGACAGAGCGGCGGGTTGGTTTTGTGATAGGTGTTTTTGATTTGGCCTGTTTGGCCGTTGTATATAATTTTGGACGGATAAGATGAAATTTGCAGATATTGTCTGTTTTGAGGCAATAGTTCCAGAGCTGCAGGCATGTGACCGTGACGGTGCAATAGAAGAGTTGGTTTCTTCACTTGATAGAGCCGGAAAGCTCGGAAAGGGCATGTGTAAAGAGATTGCCAGGGCGGTTATAAAAAGAGAGAATGAAGCGAGCACGGGCATGGGTAAAGGCGTTGCCGTGCCTCATGTGAAATACAAATTAGTTAAAGATGTGGTTGCCGCGATAGGACTGAGCAGTGCCGGTATTGATTTTTTCGCTCTCGACAAGCAGCCCGTTTATTCGGTAATACTTTTAATCAGTCCTACCGATGAGCCGGACAAACATTTGCAGGCGATGGAGAATGTTTTCAGACATTTGCAGCAGGAGAAGTTCCGTAAGTTTCTAAGGCAGTGCCGAAGCCGGGCGCAGATTGAAGACCTTCTCAAAGAGGCTGATGAAAATCCGTTTTTGTAGTTGTAGTGATTGTAATGTAGATTTGTGGGCGTAAAGACGAGGCCCAGTGTCTGAAAATGAAGGCAGAGCAGGATTCATTGGAAAAAGTGGTTTGCGAAACGGAAGTTGAGATAAAAAACGCGGACGGCCTTCATATGCGCCCGGCAATGCAGTTTGTTGATATTGCAAACCAGTTTAAAAGTGATATTACCGTCAGCAACAACGTAACTGAGGTGGACGGCAAGAGTATCATGCAGATGAGCATGCTCGCTGCGACTTGTGGGACCAAACTAAAAATCAAGGCCGAAGGTTCCGATGCCGAAAAAGTAATCAGTGCTTTACGAGAGCTCGTGGAAGAAAAATTATTCGGTGAGCCGCCACCATAAGAAAAAGGCGAAAAACCTTATATCGAAAAGTCTGAAAAGCTGTATCATAAAATTTAAGTTTTTTGAATTCCGAAATATAGTTTTCCACTTTTGGCTCTTAGTTTAATTTTGGTAGAAGTATGCGATGGAAATAAAAAAGGGAATAGCTGTTTCGCCGGGCATTTCTATTGCCAAGTCGCTGATTATCGATTCCGAAGACTACCGGATACCCTACCGTTCAATAGAGGCTTCACAATGGGTGATTGAGATTCAGCGGGTGAGAAATGCCTTTAAGGATGCTATCAGAGAATTAACCCAGTTTGAGGCGGCACAGGAGCAGACTAAAGGGGGGAAAATAAAGGATATTTTCGCTGTGCACTTACGTTTTCTGCATGACAGAAGCCTGCGAAAGAAGATAACAGATATGGTTCACGGCGAATCGGTAACGGCAGAGTATGCCGTATCCACTGTCGTTCGTGGTATTGCATCACATTTTAGCAAGCAAAAAGACCCTTATATCAGTGAGCGGGCGGCGGATATTTACGATATTGAAAGGCGTTTACTAAAACAGCTTCTTGGCAAGAAGCGTGAGGACATCGAGCATCTGACAAAAGAGGTGGCGATCATTGCTCGAGAGTTAAGCCCTATTGAAACCGCGGCGTTTAACAGGAAGTATGTCAAAGGTATTGCCAGCGATGCCGGTGGGCGAACCAGTCATGCTGCTATTGTTGCACGCTCTTTAGGTATTCCTGCGGTGGTTGCCCTCGAAGACCTTACAGAGTCCGTCAGCGGCGGAGACACAGTCATTATCGACGGCAATCGCGGCATCGTCATTGTAAATCCGGACGACCAGACAATCCGGCAGTACCAGGAATACTCGAAAGAGTTTACAGAGCTTGAGCACAAGCTCGATGCGATAAGAGAAAAGCCGGCGGTAACTCGTGATGGAGTGAAAATCACATTGTTGGGCAATATCGAATTTCACGATGAGGCCGAGGTGGTCCTGCAAAAAGGAGGCGAGGGTATAGGATTGTACCGTACGGAGTATTTGTATCTTAACAGGGAGGATGAGCCTACAGAAGAAGAGCATTATCAGGCCTATGCCGAGACTGTCAGTGTTCTTCAGGACAGGCCCGTGATAATAAGGACAGTGGACCTTGGGGCGGATAAATATACTCAAAGGAAGCGTTTTGCACCTGAGCCGAACCCCTTTTTGGGGCTGAGGTCCATTAGATTTTGCCTGCAGAATCTAATAATGTTCAAGACACAATTGCGCGCGATTTTACGGGCCTCGGTGCTCGGTGATGTAAAGATTATGTTTCCGTTGATTACAAATCTGCAGGAATCGAGGCAGGCGAAGATGATTTTGCGGGATGTTATGGATGACCTCGACGAAGAGTCCGTAGCATACAAAAGGGACATTCAAATAGGCATTATGATTGAGACGCCGTCCTCAGCTTTGACTGCTTTTACGCTCGCCAGGGACGTCGATTTTTTCAGTATCGGAACAAACGACCTTACTCAATATACATTAGCAGTTGACAGGGGCAATGAATTAGTCTCTACGCTGTATTCCTCGGCGGAACCTGCTGTGCTTCGCCTTATCAGGACGGTTATTCAGGATGCGCACAAGGCACGGATAGATATTAGCGTTTGCGGGGAGATGGCTTCTGAGCCGGAGCATATTATGCTGCTCTTGGGGATGGGGATTAGAACGCTTTCGCTTACTGCGCCGATGATACCGGAGATAAAGCAGGTTATCCGCTCGGTTACAATGGAAGACTGCAACAATGTGGCCAGAAAGGTGCTTGGTATGAATTCCGAAAGGCAGATTTCGAACTACCTTCGTGCTGCCGCGAGAAAGATTCTGCCGGAGGCCTTTTAGTTGGTGATACCAACTCTATTTATTGATTGCCGACCCGCTGCGACGCATCGCGGCGAGTTACCTGACCCTGTCATTCCTGCGAAAGCAGGAATCCAGGCCCTCCCGGTAAGTATAGTGTACAATTTTTTCGGCAATTTCTAATTATAATTTATGATTCGTAAGTGGTGTTTGGTGAGCGGTGAGTATTACCGCGTTTCATAAGCCTCACGATTACGCCGTCATTTCGACCGAGCAATCCTTCGTGTCATTTCGACCGAGCAATCCCTCGCCGTCATTTCAACCGAGCAATCCCTCGCCGTCATTTCGACCGGACAATTCCTCATCGTCATTTCGGCCGAGTAAATCCTCATTGTCATTTCGACCGAGCGCAGCGAGTGGAGACACGAAGTGGCGGTAGCTAAATCTGTAAAAAATAAGTGTAGATTTTACTTCTTTCGCCAAACCTGCTCTGCCGATTACGCAGATACTTTATCACCATTACCTGCAGAGCTTCTGGGTAATCTCAGCCACGTGTTTGCCCTGGAACCTCGCGATCGCTATCTCGTTCTTGCTCGGCTGACGGGAACCATCGGCACCGGCAAGAGTCGTTGCTCCATACGGCGTTCCGCCTGTGATTTCCTTCATATTGAGCAACCTCTGCTCAGCATAGGGCACGCCGACAACAATCATTCCGTGATGGAGCAGCGTCGAATGAAAGCTGGTGATGGTTGTCTCCTGGCCGCCGTGCTGGCTTGCTGTGCTGGCGAAAACGCTGCCGACCTTCCCGACCAAAGCACCTTTGAACCACAATTGGCCCGTCTGGTCGAGGAAATTGCGCATTTGAGCACACATATTTCCAAACCGCGTCGGCGTCCCGAATATAATCGCATCAGCTTCCGCCAATGTTTCGGGTTTGGCGATTGGAATGTCTGCGAATGCCTCGCGTGCAGCCTTGGCGCCGCTTTTTTCCAGCTCTTTGTTGGGAACCAGTTCTGGAATCTGATAAATAGTTACTTCCGTTCCGGGAACCTCACGTGCCCCCTCGGCCACAGCTTCAGCTAATCTATACACGTGTCCGTACATGCTGTAGAAAACTACCTGTATCTTTACCATCTTATAAACCTCCTGTTTTTTGTTTTGTTGAAAAAATTCGGCCGTAGCACGTCATTGCGAGCGAAGCAAAGCAATCTTAAACGCAACGATAGCTTTTTCTGTCCTTCACGCAAGAGATTGCCACGGCCCTTCGGGCCCCGCAATGACTTTTGCAAAAGTTCTCGACTGAGCTTTAACTTTCAAAATAGACCCCGCCCTGCTGGAGGGCCTTTCTTAGCTCGCTGTAGCTCAGCTCGCGTGTCCCGCGGTTTTTAGCTGCGCACAGAGCCGCTGCTGTACCTGTCGCCTGCCCCTGTCCCATACAGCTTACCGTGTTTCTGGTGGACATGTGGGCATCGTGGTCGGAGGTTATCATCATACCGGCTGCAAGGAGATTTTCGATTCCAGCCACACGCAGCGCTCTATAGGGGATTCCGTATGTGCCGCCGTTTTTTACCTGGAAGCGGGGCGCAGAATCGTGAAAGCCATATACCATCACATCATCGTCAAAATGTCTGGCTTCAAGTACGTCCGAAAGCGCGATATCATAATCGCACGTAATCAGTCTGCCGCGCCGGATGCAAAGTTTGGGGCTCGTTCGGGCGATGAACGCCTTCTCACAGCCGGGGACATATTCTCTGAACAGCTCTATGGCTTTTG
>JBAQFY010000189.1:0-13670 GCA_049287505.1 Sedimentisphaerales bacterium
GTTTTAAAATTTTCATTGTTAATAGGTGATACCAATTGTAATTAAAAGCTGCGCTTTATATAAAGAGCAGCGAGCCATCCCCAAGCTGCGCTTGAGGCTGCCACCCTTTTGTGCTAAACACAAGGAGAGCAGTAATTAAATGCAATTGGTATTACTTATCTTTTGCTTTCTGCTCTTTTTGCTCACCGTCTGTATCAATCAGCCCCGCTGTGCTTGTGGAGCAATTCGATTATATCCTTGTGGTCCTCACTGGCCGCCACATCCAGAGGGGTCCTGCCCCATTTATCTTTGGCGTCAACTTTCGCTCCTTTGGCGAGTAGTAACTCTACTATCTTCTTGCTCCCCCTGGCGACCGCCCTGTGCAAAGGAGTATGGCCTTTATTGCTTTTGGCGTCAACCTCCGCGCCAAGGGCAAGTAAAACCTCGACAACATCCTTTTGCTCCCCAGCCGCCCTGTGGAGAGGAGTATGGCCCTTATCATTTTGGACGTTCACATCCGCTCGACGGTTGATTAAAAGCTCAACCACTTCCTTGTGCCCATTTTGGGCCGCCCAGTGCAGAGCAGTAGCGCCGTCATTATCTTTAGCTTTTATCTCCGCTCCACTTGCAAGCAGAAGCTCGACTATCTCCTTGTACCCCTTGCTTGCCGCCACGTGCAGAGCAGTCTCGCCCCTGCCGGTTTTAGCGTTCACCTCCACCCCTTTGGCAAGCAAAAGTTCGCCCACTTGCTTCTGGCCCTCGCTGGCTGCAACATGCAGAAGAGTCCTGCCGCATTTATCTTTAGCGTTCGCCTTCGCGCCGTTGGCAAGTAGTAGCTCGACTATCTCCTTGTAACCTCTGGCGACCGCCCTGTGCAAAGAAGTATGGCCTTTATCACTTTCTGCATCCACTTCCGCGCCATTGGCAAGCAGAAGCTCAACTATCTTCTTGTGCCCACTGGCGGCCCTGTGCAGAGGAGTATGGCCCTTATTACTTTTGGAGTTCACGTCCGCTCCTTTGGCAAGTAGAAGTCGGACTACTTCCTCGCAGCCTATATCTGCCGCCTTGTGCAGGGCGGTCTCGCCGTCCTTGGCTTTGGCGTTCACCAGCTCCGGCCTTCGGGCCAATATGAATTTAACCTTGTTGGAGTTTCCTTTTTGTGCGGCGCCGTGAATATTCGCACTCCATCCATACATTACCCAGGCAAATAAGTCCTTCAGTCCAGTAATCAATCTTTTACTATTGTTCATGGTTCAAAAACTATTTATTTGTTTAAAGCACCAGCCCGACTCCCTAACATACTCAATGCTGCTATTGGTTAGTGTTGCAACTAAGGCTGTCTTATAATTCTTGGCTGTAGTTTTAAACACGTCGCTCATTGTCTCGGTTCGCAAAGTCCTCCCGATATTCTCGACAAGAATCGTTATCCTTTCATTGTATGCTGTGTCTCGTGATGGCACTTTGCCTTAATTATAAACTATAAGCCAAGCTATCGGTATAAAAATAAGCTTTTTATGTCGACTCTGCTACTTCGGCACGTAAAATAAAAAGAGCAAAACATACATTTTTCGCGCTTACTTTAGGCGTAAAATCAGACAATATAACGGACGCTGATTCAGCAATATACGATTCGGAGGTTAACCTTCAGAACGTGCCGGATAAATCAGAGACAAGATTAGTTGAAGCCGCTATCAACGGCGACATCGACAGCTTTGGTAAATTGTGCCGGCGGTATTACGTTGCCTTGGTGGCGATCGGGTATTCAGTTCTGGCCGACCATCAGCTTGCTGAGGATGCCGCCCAGGAATGCTTTGCCCGGGCGCTCGTCAATCTGAGAAACTTAAAAGATAAAACAAGATTTGCCCCGTGGCTGGCCGCGATTTGCAGGAACGTTGCCAAAGATATGGTTGCAACCAAAGTCAGGCAAATCAACACTGATGACTTTTCACAAGTAGCTAAGGACTATAACCACAATGAAAGCACCCGGCTGATTCGTCAAGCCATTGAACAGTTGCCTGTTTCTGCAAAAGAATTGATAGTTTTACGGTACTATAACAATTTATCTTACGAAGAGATTAGCTCCGTGTTGGGAATTTCCAAACCGACGATTAATGGCAGACTAACCAGGGCAAAACGAAAAATGGCAAAACATTTAAAGCGTAATGGTTTTCCGGAGAACCGGTTATGAATGCAGATAGAAACAATAAGAAGTTAGACGAACTAATCACAAAGACCATTGGCCGGGATAAACCACAGTTCGATTTTGATAAATGGAAAGATAATCACCAAAAAGAAATTCAAGTATTCAAATCGCAAATAACCAAGCAGCAGACTTCACACTCTGTTCGGATGTTTAAGATAGGAAGAACAATCATGAAAAGCAGGGTAAGCAAAATAGCCGTTGCGGCGGTGATAATTGTTGCAGTTCTCATCGGTATTCATCCATTTAATGGCTCTCTCAATGGAACAACCGCAGCATACGCGAAAGTTAAAGAGGCAGTTAGAAATGTGCCCTGGATGTATATCATTTATACAGGATATATCCTGGATGAAATGGGAAATAAGAAATCCGAAGAGGACCGAACGGATACTGAAATATGGTATTCATTCAAGTCACAAATTGTAATACAGAGATATCACAGCGGTCTCATTACATATTCCGATTACACCAATCAGGAAGTTCATACCTATAATCCCGTTTCAAAAAGGATTGTCGTTACATCTTTGTCCAGTAAAAAACTGCCGTTAGAGGCAAATACGCCCTGGAGCTGGTTAGAAAGGAACATTCAGCGAATGATACCATTCGGGGGCGATGTTACACGAAAGACAGGACAATACGATGGGCAAGAAGTTGAGGTATATGAGATAGTCTCGGCAGTCAAACCCGGAATGGCAGCTATTCGCGGCAAGATATTTGTGGATACGGCAACATCTTTACCTATCGCTGAAGAAAGGAGATATATAAATACAAAAACCGGCAAGCCGCAGAGTGTGGAAAAAGGAACGTTTGAGTATCCTGAGCACGGCCCGGGTGATATTTATGCAGTTGGATTACCGAGAGATATACCAACAGTGAACAGTCTTCCACTGCCATCGTGGTGGGACATCGAAAAAGCCTATCGATCTCATCGCCAAAAAGCACCCCAGAGATATATTGCAATCGTCACTCGTGAGCTTCGCATTTCGCACGCACCAATTGAGTCTGTAGAAATTTGCTACACGGATAGCGTACGTTTTAGACAAGAACGACATTTTCTGTTTGAGCCCGGACCTGTCGGCGTTCAGTGGCGGGAGCAGGCGGCGGAAATCGGAAATACTTTTGAATCGATATTGAAATGGTCACAAGCATGCAAAGCTCACGGACAGATATCAATCTCCATCTATGACGGGAATTACTATTACAATTCTCGTCGCGAAGATGACGGGGTATGGAAAACAACAAAGCAGATAATCGAAGGAAGAAAATGGACGGCAAGTGAATTTTGGAGCTCATTTTCCATTGTGGATATGGGTTGGCCTGAAATTAGGGGTTATGCCGATGTGTTACAGGATGACTATGCAAGGCAGAACGATTTAATTTGCATTGAAGAGCTCTTAAAAGGGTGGCGAAGAGAATGGATTATGTTGCCTCGGAGAAAGCGGTATTATCTTAATCCTCAGCGCGATTATATCTGCCAAAGGCTTGAAATTGAGCGCGTATATCCTGCTCCCTGGCAGGAGGACGACAGTTGGCTTGAAGGTGTTGATCCTGCAACAATTCCTAACCAATCCTCCTCTACTGTCGAGGTGACGGAATTTGCACAATTCCAGACAGGTCAATGGTATCCAAAAAAAATTAAAGAAACCGGCATAACCAAGACGGTTTATCTTGAGACCGACCCGGAGTTTCCGGAAGGGATTTTTGACCCGAATAACTTGCCAAAGAATAACGAGTAAGAAGACGATTGTTTTACACCTCTGGACGGGTTGTTTTGCTCGGCCTTTTTCATAGATTCCTGCTGAAGTTTACATCATACTGCAATACGGGGCGGGAATGACAAACCCTGGGTAAAACTTAGAGCTAAATACTGTGCGCTGTTTGCGTGTTGATTTTTTCTATGAGGGCCGGCAGTTCGGAAAGCTTGTCTATTCTCCGGACCCCTTTCGGTGTTTTCTTCCCGGTATTGGTATAAGCGGTTTTCAGAACAGCCCGCATGCCGCTTCTTATCGCAGGTTTAATGTCCGTATCAATCCGGTCGCCTACGTACAATATATTCTCCGGCTCTTCGCCGATTCTCTCGGCGGCAGCTTTGAAAATTCGAGCGTCCGGCTTGCGAAAGTCAAATTCATACGAATAAACCCTGACCGTAAAGAAGTCCAATATGCCCACTTGCTCGAGATGTTTCTCCAAAGAAGAGCTGCTTACAAAAGTGTTGGAAACTATACCGAGTTTAAGTCCGGAATTTTTGAGTGCGGTTAAAGTCTCTTTTATTTTCGGCTCGACCGTGGCGACTTTGCTCAAAGGCTCATACCAAAGCCATGCAAAATGCTGCCATTGTTCCCTGTCGAGATGGACACCCTTTTTTGTACCTTTGCCCCTTAGCAATGCCAGGGAATTGAAATCATTCCTCATTATACTGGAAAGCAGATGCCTTATGCGCAGCGCCATAAGGTTTCGCCAATAGTAATATTGGAAATTGCCGACCGGCTGGCCGCAACTTTTGAGAAAATCGTACGATAATCTTGCTCCCTGCCGAAAGAGTCGGCCCGCGTTGATTTTACCAAAGTCCAGCAGAGTATCGCCGAGGTCGAACAGTACTGCCTTAATTCTTTTATCCGGCATAATTGTTGTAAATGCCTCGATACGTCTATGCGCAAAATGAAGTTACTTATCCACCCATCCCCTCATCTACTCATCTGCTCATTTACTTATTCTCTTAAAGGCGGCAAATCACCACCAAAAGCTTCCCGCACCCACTCGAACATTTCCTCGTCTGATATCATCGATACCCTGTTAGCCGCATACTCAGCGTCGATTGTATCTTTGATTTTGGTTATGCGAGGGTCGTGCTTGGGAATTTGAATCTCATAATTGGTCTCTACCCAGTGCTTGATACCCGCCGCACCGGTCTTGTCGGTAATCGCAACACCCACTGGGCGGTTGAGTAACTTTTGGGTATCGAAGCAGTTGTATATTTCCTCATTTTTTAACAAACCGTCTGCGTGAATACCCGCCCGTGTAATATTGAAATCCTTTCCAACTAACGGGTAATTCCGCGGAATCTCAAGATGCAGCTCCTTTCTGGCGTAGTCGGCTAATTCAGTCATCGCTGCATAATTAACACCCTTTGTCATTCCTTTCAGCTGGGCGTGTTCAACAACGAGCGCTTCAAGCGGCGGATTGCCTGTTCGCTCCCCACAGCCAAAAATCGCAGCATTAGCGGCGCTGCACCCGTACAGCCACGCCGTCACGGCGTTTACCTGAACCTTGTGTAAATCGTTATGACCGTGCCATTCGAGCCATTCGGACGGGACCCCGATTTCCCGAAGCCCATGGACGAGTTTCGGGACGCTCCGCGGCAGAGAAGCACCCGCCCACGGCAGACCAAAACCAAGCGTATCACAAAGACGAATCTTCACCGGCTTGTTATATTCTTTGGAAAGCTTCATCAATTCAGAGGCAAAAGGCAGAACAAAACCTTTATAATCTGCTCGCGTTACGTCCTCGAAGTGGCAGCGTGGAGTAACGCCGCTGTCTAAGGCCGCTTTGACAATATCAAGATATGAGTCCATTGCCTGGGCCCGCGTCATTCGCAGCTTCAGGAATATATGATAGTCGCTTGCCGAGGTTAGAATGCCCGTCTCGCCAAGTCCCATTTGTGAAACTAACTTAAAATCGGCTGCAACTGCCCTTATCCAGCCTGTTATCTCAGGAAACTCATAACCTCGCTCTTTGCACAGCCCTATTGCTTCTCTGTCTCGCTCTGAATACAAAAAGAACTCACATTGGCGAATCAGCCCCGTCCCGCCGTCTATCTCGTGAAATAAGTCGTAAATCTTGAGGATTTGCTCCGGCTTATAAGGTGGCCGGGCCTGCTGACCGTCACGGAACGTCGTATCGGTTATCCATATCTTCTCCGGCATATCATACTTAACTGTCTGCTTATCGAAGATTACCCTGGGAAATTCAGTATATGGAAACGTCTGGCGATACAGGTTGGGCTTTTCTACATTTATAAGTCTATGGTTCTTATTGGCCATTATTTATCTCCAAAGTCAGAAGACAGAAGTCAGAATTCAGAAGACAGAAGTCAGGTGTCAGAATTCAGAAGACAGAAGTCAGATGTCAGAATTCAGAAGACAGAAGTCAGATGTCAGAATAATTCTGGCAGTTTTTCATTAAACGATAACGCATAGCATCGACTTCGTCATATCCATCATCCAGCTTCTTATGCTTATCCTTCGTGATGTACATACAATCTTTTGCAAAGTCCAACCATCCTCTTGTCTCTTCTGACGAACCTAAAGAATCATTTAGATGTCTAATGAATACCTGCTCATATTTTCTTTTAGCAAATCCTTCACGTATATTTAAGGCAACTGATCTCGATGAACGTCTCATCTGATCTGTTAATGAATATGTTTCTTCTTTAGGGAACTTCTTGGTTGTCTCAAATATCTCCATAGCAAGCTGATAAGCAATCTGATATACTTTTAGATCTTTTACACTCTTAATCAACGTTTTCTCTCTGTCTTCTGTTTTCTGTCCTCTGTTTTTGTAATAGCCGAGGTGGGATTCGAACCCACACGCCCATTACAGGCAGGGGATTTTAAGTCCCCAGCGTCTGCCATTCCGCCACTCGGCCGGACGCCATAGGCTAACTTATCCAACAAAATTTTGCAAATTGTTTCCCGAAAAACTCGAATATCGAGATTCATATTTGTAGGGTGGTCTTTGTACGTGTTTAGCCAAGTGAAATGGCCATCCCCAAGCTTGGACTCCTCTTTGCTGGAGTCCTGCGCTTGAGGCTGCCACACATTCTTTATTAATTTTATTGGGTGGCAGCCTCAAAGCCGAAGGCTTTGGGGATGGCTTTTCCCTGGCTAAACAAATAGTGGGTTTTAGCTGAGTGGCAGGGTGGGGCTTGCCCCACCATTCGTTCTTCAAGTTTACATCTGGCGAAGAAGTAGCTTTGATGAAGGATGGTTAAAATATGAGCTTTTGAAAAAAATTAGTGAAGAACTTTTTTGAAAATAGGTCGAACTCTGAATCGACAAAGAAAATCCGTTATCCGCTTACATGCCTGGGCCAGATGAATTCGTCGGCAAAGTGCTTTTAGCTCTGCGTCTTCACCTGCTAATGAACATGCCTTCTCGATGCTTTTCGCAGCGTCAGCCAATCTGCCCATTGCCAGGTAAACAATTGCCGAATCTCTTAACGCAAGAATGTGCTCACCGTTGATATCAAGCGTGTGGGCAAGAAACTCCACAGCGTCCCCAAACGCCCCTTTAATAGCCCTGACAGCTCCAAGATAGTAATAGGCATTCGCATTAGCACAATCGATATCAACAGCCCGCAGCAGACAGTGCATTGCATAATCGAGCTCACCAATTCTCAAGAACATCGACCCTATAGATACCAGAGTATCCGCATCCTCTGGAGACGTTTCCAGCTCCGAAACCAGGTAAGCTCTTGCTTTTGTCTGCTGCTCTCTCATTAACGCATACTGGGCCAGCCTGTAGCACGGCCCTGCAAGTGTATTGTCTTTTTGGAGTGCCTGATTGAATAGTTTCACCGCTCGCTCATAATCGCCGTTGTTAAAGGCAATCTCTCCAAGATAAAACAAGGCGGCTGCAAAATCCGGCTCAAGCTCAAGTATTCTGTTAAACTTTTCCTTTGCCGATTCGATATCGCCCGTCTCGAGCAGAAACATTCCGAAATCGAAAACAACATCAATATCGCCCGGATTGATGCGAAGCTCCGCCAGGAAATACTCCCGGCTGAGCTTAGTCTGGCCGTCTGACCAATAAGCCTGAGCGATTCGGTAGTTGATTTGTGGATGACTCGGCTCAAGCTCAGCCGTTCGCAGCCAGCACCGAATAGCTTTTTTATACTGGCCCCGGGCAAAAAGACTGTTCCCGATATTATAGTAGCACAATCCACAGTACGGTTTTATCTGCTGAGCCAGGTAAAACATCTGTTCAGCCAAATCGTGCAGACCCATTTCGGTATAGGTTATTATCCGATTGCAGTAGCACGGCTCAAACTCGGCGTCAAGTTCCTGGATACGCTCAAAGGTATCAATAGCCAGGTCATATTGGCACGTGCGGGTATAATCGACCGCCAGTGAATTTAATATCTCTAAATCATTTGGGTTTAGCTGCAGGGCAACTTCATATTCGACTATCGCATCCTCAAACCGATTTATGGCATCCAGCGTCAGTGCCTTGTTGAAATGCCACGAACTATTGGAAGGATTTATCTCAAGTGCCGTCTCCAGCTCGTCGAGAGCCTGGGGCATTTTGCCGTCTTCGTAAAGCTCAAAGGCCCTCCGCGCCTTCTGCTCAGCTTTGTCATAGGAGCCAAATTCCATACTTTCAAAAGACATAATTTCACCTTATCCTGTTTATCCCCTCACAGTTAAGGCATTGCCCAGCGTGGTTATCGCCCACAAAATTCACTCAGGTTAGCGGTTTTTTGTCGGCTTAAGACCTTTTTACCTGAACTAAAATTTTGCTGGGAATTTGGCGTATAAGCCCTTATAATTGTGCACCTTAGCTCCTGATACCAAAACAGTATAAGCCATAGTTCTTTTGGTGCTGGGCTGTTTTTCTGGAAACCAGACAACAAGAGTCTTATAATGTATGGATGCCAGGGTTCCCGCTTTGCGGGGTCCCCAGGCGGGTCGTAACTACACGTGAATTGAGTCGCGTAGCACAGATATAATTTGGAGAAGTGAAGCTATGATTAAAGAAATAAAAGGCCGGGTAACGTCCGGCAAAGACAATTACGCTATTGTAGTCAGCAGGTTCAACGAGTTCATAACCTCAAAACTGCTTGCCGGCGCGATAGACTGCCTCCAGCGCCATGGTGCCGCCGATGAACAGATAGCCGTGGTTTGGGTGCCGGGTGCCTGTGAAATTACGCAGGCTGCCAAGAAGCTTGCCGGCAGCGGCGAATACGTCGCCGTCCTCTGTCTCGGCGCGGTCATTCGAGGCCAAACTGCCCATTACGATTATGTCTGCCAGCAGGTGGCCCGCGGTATCGGACAAATCAACTACGATTCACCTACACCAACTGTATTTGGCGTCCTGACCTGCGATACGCTCGAACAGGCCGTCGAAAGGGCCGGGACAAAAATGGGCAACGCCGGTGCAGACGCAGCACGAACAGCTATGGAAATGGCAAACGTAATGGAACAAATAAGTAGTTCGTAGTTATGAGCGGCCACCAAACGCCACTTTTTGTACCAGGAAACCCGGCTCATAGTTCATAAACTACGAACTATGAACAGTGAACTACGAACTATGAATATGGATAGAAGAACAAGGGCCAGAGAACTGACAATGCAGGCGTTATATCAGCTTGATATGCAGGGCCCTGACGTATTTGAGTTTTTAAACCGATTCTTAACAGAAGCGGATGAGGACGATTTTGTCCGAAAGCTCGCCTCGGATTGGATAAAAGGAACGTGGGAAAATCTGGAGCAGTGTGACGAGCCGATAATTGCCTCGACAATAAAGTGGCAATTTGCAAGACTCTCACCTGTTGACAAAAGCATCTTGAGGTTGGCGGTTTATCAGTTGAAATTCTGTCCTGATATCCCGCCCAAAGTTGTAATAAATGAGGCCATCGAGCTTGCCAAAAAGTTCAGTACAGATAAGTCACCGGCCTTTGTTAACGGCGTGCTTGATGCCATCCTGAAAAAACTAAAGTGACTAAAATTTGGAGTGCCTAAAGTGAACTAAAGTGAACTAAAGTGAGCTAAAGTTAAAAAACACTCTACAACTTTAGGCACTTTACACTTTAGGCACTTTAGTCCTTTCCTATGAGAACTATCGCAGTATTAAACCAGAAAGGGGGGGTGGGGAAAACCACAACGGTTGTCAATATCGCAGCGGCCCTTGCCGCCGCAGGCTCGAGAGTGGTCGTTATTGACTTTGACCCTCAGGCGCATCTGACGATACATCTCGGCCTTGAGCCGCAAATCGTCCGGTTCGGCTCTTATCATGTCCTGACCCAGTCGGCTGAATTTGAAAAGCAAATTCTGCTCATGAGGCCAAATCTTTGGCTGCTGCCCGCAAATATTAACCTCGTTGGCGCCGAAAGCGAGCTGGTAAGCGTAGTCGGCAGAGAAACCATCCTCAGAGAGGCCCTTCAATCAAGCCGGGATAAATTCGATTATTGTCTTATCGACTGCAGCCCTTCGCTCGGGCTGCTTACACTTAATGCCCTCGCTGCCGCCGAAGATGTCCTCATCCCGCTTCAGCCGCATTTCCTGTCGCTGCGGGGATTTGGAAAACTGCTGCAGACCGTCGAGCTTGTAAACAAAAGAATTAACCCAAATCTGAAAGTTAAATGGATTTTGCTGTGTATGTTCGACAGCAGAGCCTCGCTCCCGAGTGAGGTCAGGGCCGACATCGAGCAATTCCTCGACAAGGCGCGCGGAACCAACTGCGCCTGGGCGCAGGCCCAAATCTTACCGGTTTATATCCGAAGGAATATTAAGCTCGCCGAGGCGCCCAGCTATGGTAAAACAATTTTTGAGTACGAGCAAAATTGCCACGGCGCAGAAGACTATAGAAAAGTAGCCGAGCTCCTCCACGCCCAACTCCAGGCGGCAGCACAACCCGCTGCGTCAGGGTCTGTTGCTATTGGCGAGATTCATCCACGCCCATCGTTGATGGGCGGGATTCAAAGCCAGCACACGGCTCCCTCTGCCACATTGCCACAGCCTGGTTCGCCCCCGCGTCTTCCTGTCGGAAGACAGGAGCGGGGGCCGCAACCGCGCACACAGCCTCCCGGCGCAGATGAAAATCCTATCCAAATCAAATCTATCCCGCAATCTGATTCCGAAACACAATCCTCAGAATTTACGCAAACACCGACCGACCAGGAACAAAGGGAATCTGAATAGCCGGCCTAAAGTTTAAAAAAAGAATATCGAATGTCGAATGTTGAATAGCAAACTTCAAAATTCGATATTCCTTGTTCGATATTCGCTTTTAGTTCAAAGACTGAGAAACACCGGCGGGCAAAGTTTAGCTCTATTCGGCCCCCGATTTTACCGGGATTTGCTCTATATTTAGCCCCCGGTTTGTACGTGTTTAGCCAAGTGAGGCTTAAATGGCCATCCCCAAGCTTGGACTCCGCTTTGCTGGAGTCCTGCGCTTGAGGCTGCCACTCATTCTTTAATAATTTTATTTGGTGGCATCCTCAAAGCCGAAGGCTTTGGGGATGGTTTTTCCCCGGCTAAACACATACCCCGGTTTTACTGGGGGTTGCTCTCTGTGTTTCGAAATGGTCGGTTTGAGTTATCCAAAAGCCCCTATCCTCGCATCCAATCTTCACAGCGAACCGACCAGCTTGATTCGGCACTGTGTTGCTTGCCAAGACCAAATCCGTGGCCGCCCCTTTCATATATGTGCATCTCAGCCGGGACATTGGCCTTTCGCAGAGCAAGGTAGAAATAAATGCTGTTCTCCGGCGGTACAGCTTTATCATCGTTGGCATGGACCAAAAACGTGGGCGGCGTTTCCGGCGTAACCTGCCTTTCATTGGACAGATTCTCAACAAGCTCTCTGTCAGGATTGTCACCCAACAAATTCCTCCGTGAGCCGCTGTGGGCACACCATTCGGTAAATGAAATGACCGGATAGATAAGTATCATAAAATCAGGCCGACAACTGAATTTATCGATTGGGTCTTTTACTTCGCTGTAACGCTTCTGAAAATGCGTACCTGCACTCGACGCAAGGTGCCCTCCCGCTGAAAAACCAAGAATCCCGATACGACCGGGATTGATGCCCCACTCTTTAGCTCGGCTGCGAACCATTCTGACTGCTCGCTGAGCGTCTTGTAACGGCGCCGGATGACCATAGCCGGCACCGCTGTTGCGATGGCGGTACTTGAGAATAAAACCGGCGACACCGAACGAGTTAAGCCACTGTGCAATTTGATGTCCCTCATGGTCCATAGCCAGATGCCCGTAACCACCGCCGGGACAAATAACCACTGCGGTCCCGGTCGCCTTTTCCTTTGGCGGCAGGTAAATCGTCAGCGTGGGTTTGTCGCCGTCCTCATCGCCTTTTGCACCCGGAGCACCATCCGCCCAGAGCGGCTCGACCTTATATAAACTCACTGCCTTCCCGTCCGGGGCCGTTACTGTTAAAGTTATCGCAATAACAACATAAACAAGAATAATTCTGAAAGACTTGTTCATTTTTCTCACTCCTTATAACGCTTGCTCATATAAAAAATACTTGCATTTTTTAAAACCAGTCTTAGTGTAACCTTTGTTTGCTGAATTATGTAGCAAAAATTTTATAAACCATTATCAGGAGGTCACAGTGTAGCCCTGCCAGAAAAGGTCGCCACATCATATACTCATATACTCTCGTCCGAATATTTTCCTTGACGGGAGGGAGGGTAATATGGTACATATAAAGTAGGAAAGTTTGTGGATATGTGATTTCTGGCAAGCGAAATATCAATCGTTCGTTTCAGATTTTCACTTTAATTAAACGTCTATACCGGGCTTTGGAAGAAGGGAGGTAGTGGTAAATCACAAAGAATTATCCTGGACGGATATGAATAGAATATGGTGAAGGTAAGAATTGTTATAGGTCGTTTTTTTGAGTTTTTTATATGAAGGAGGAGTATTATGTGTAAGAAATTGCTTTATTTGACTTGTCTTGTTTTAGTACTGGGCGTGATAGATAACGCCTCAGCCCAGCTTTTAGTGCACTATAAGCTCGATGAGACTTCCGGTGCCGTTGCTTCTGATGTAAGCGGCAAAGGCAACGATGGCACAATCGACGGAGACCCGAACTGGGTGGCCGGCTGGATGGGCGGGGCGCTGCAGTTCGACGGGAGTCTCTCTGTCACCCTGCCCGCAGGCAAAATGGGGCTGCGCTCGGACACCGGTACTGTAGCATTTTGGATGAATATGACTGAGGTAACAGGTGGTATCAATACAATATGGTGGGGCGGCGATAATACCACCGGTGGCGGCATGGGGCCGGAAAATGAAATGCACATCCATATCGAAACTTTCGTAAGTAATGTTTGGGAAGGCGGTGAGCTTTGCTTCCGGGTTTTGCATGGTCCTCTGATTCACCTCCATTCCGACCCCGAAAAAGGTGATGCCAGTGTCCCCGGAAATCCTCCTGTTGCCCCGATTTTGATGAATGATGGTGAATGGCACCATGTTACGGGCACCTGGGGCGACGCAAATGGTAATGTGAACCTGTACTTGGACGGCAATCTATTACAACAGGCGACCTACACAACACCCAGCTATCCCCTTACCAACATTTATCTGGGCCAAATGGCGGATGGCGGACGTACTTACAACGGCTTGCTCGATGATGTGCAAATCTATGGTGGGGCGTTGACGGCGGATGAGATTCAAATCGTTATGGCAGGTGGTGAAATCCTGAGTCTTGCTGCTGCTTTGCCCGAACCTGCTAATCAGGCAGCAGAAGTGCCC
>JBAQFY010000190.1:0-2653 GCA_049287505.1 Sedimentisphaerales bacterium
ATGTGGCGGCTTTTTCCAGCATTATACTCAACATGTCGGCCTCGTAATTGAGACTTTTTTGCAGGTTTTCAATTGCCTGGTCTAATTCGCGCATTCGGCGAAGCGCAAAAGCTAAGTATATGAATTTTTCTTTGCAGTCATTGGCTTTTTGCAGTTTCTCGACCGCTTCGGCGTTTCTGCCTAATATATAAAGGCCGATGCCGACAGCCAGGCAAGCGTGCTGTCCGGTTTTGGTCATATTTGACTCTAATTGTTCGCCGAAAGCTATCAGCTTGGCCTCGCCCGAATGAATAAACTCAGACAGCTTCTTAATTTCATCCAGCGACGGCAATTTGTCGGCAAATATGTCTATTTGTGGTTCCGTAATTGGTACCATTGAGTCTTCTCCCTTTTTCATATTGAGCATATCGTATTGTGTATTACGTGGTACATCACGCACGCCCCGTTTAGAAATTTCATTTCTAACGAGGCACGACCAAGCGGGTATTATAATGTGACAGCTAAGATTTGCAACAGATTTTTTTGCTAACTTGTCCGTGGTGCCGATTATCTCATAAGCTCTTGCTGATTTTGGATTCCTTAACCATTCGGGCGGAAAATTTGCCGTTTTAGCTTTATCAGTGCGACCCAGTCTTTATCGGTGTTATTGGGTGCATTGCCGATGGCGACTGAGCCGGGGCCGGTTACCTCAGCTATGGTGCCTTTTTGCAGCTTGCCGCCGGTACGCGGATTGTACCATTGTACGGAGAAGGTTGCAGAGTTATTGCCCAGGTCAAGATTTGTAGTATCGCCGTCTGGTAAATATATGGCGTAGATTCGGCCGGGTTCGGCAAGGCAATAATCGTCCTCGGCGGAAGTCAATTCGTCGTGGTGGGTCATTTGGCTAAAGGGCAGATGCTTGTGGAAAAACTCTAAGGCGTATCTGGTCATATCCCAGAGATGGTCCCGGCTGCGCCAGTCCTCACAATTAAGGTCGTTGTGGGCGAAATTATAACCGAAGTACCATTCTACGCCTGCTCCGCCAGCCATCAGATTACCCCATAGATGTTGCTTGCGAACTTCATCGTGCCAGTAGTCGTTCTTATCTGGCTTTACGCCGGTGTGGGCCGGGCCAATTTCGTCCAGACAAACGAACCACTGTCGGCCATCAGAAGCGGAGCGGTCGAGCCATACGAGTGTCTGGTTGTGGGTGTCGTTGGTTTGCAGAGACGGCCCCTCAAAATATTCGTATCCTAACAGCGGTGTGTAAACCTCATCGTATCTGCCGGGGAATGTATGGCAGACAATTGGATGGTCGTAAGGGTCAAGGTCTTTAATATAACGGCAAAATGCCTTACGCTGGTCATCGGTATTGGTATTTTCTTCGCCGAGGTTCCAGACTAAGGCAAGGTGATGGCCGAAGCGGGCAATCAGCTCGCGGTAATAGAGCTTGCGTTGTGGGCCGAGCTCGCCGCCGTCGAGTCCCTGGTCGTTTTCCTGCTCCTGGGTAATGATATGGAGCATCAGGCCCAATTTGTCCATATGTGAAAAGACAATTTCCCACTGCTCGAGCTTGCTGCAGTCGAACCTGAATTTTTCATCAGGCTCTATCCAGGGCCAAACGTCTTTGCCGTCGCCGCCGTCGATATTATAGGGGATAAAATAAACGCTGTTCATACCTTTAGAGGCCAGGTAATTTAAGGCCCCGATGATGCCCTTGCCTTTGCCGTTTTTCCAGGTTGGGTCTCCGGGCCGCCAATCCTGCATGTGCGGCCCGTAGCGATGCAGAAATTTTCCACCCGCGGCTTCCCCTTCACGTTTTAGTTCGCCGGAATCGTATGTATTATCGAAGTCGGCATAGCCGAGGAAGTTTTCAGGACTGTCGGCCCCGCCTTTTAGAAAAAACTCGCCTGTCTCGGCAAATAACAGATAGCGTTTACCAACATATTGGAGCAGTCCTTTGGCCCTGTGGTCCCGTCCGGTTTTGTCGGTGGCCGAGAAATTGAAACTGCCTTTAACGCCGTCGAAGTCTGTAGCTAAGCCGGGATCGTTACTGAGAGCAATATCAGCCCCCGTACGAAATGATGCCGTATAAGACCATTGTCCTACTTCATCAGGCACAAAATGCACACGCCATTTATTGCCCGCCGTCGCGCCGGTTTGCGCAGCATTGCCGTCGGCAGTATAATAGCCGGGAACAACGTATCGTTTTTTACCCTTAACGAAGGTAACGTTTAGACGATAATCGCGAAATGGATTAGGGTCAGCCTTCTCACCTGTCTGAGGACCCGTAAAGGTCAGCGTAGCCTTGTGCCACTTCTTCAGCTCACCGGAAATAATAGGGTCTTCGGCTGCACACAAGCCTCCGGCAGTGAAGATAAAGCAGACCGTAAATAACAAAGTTAATTTGTGCCGTTGCATTTTTCTGCTCCTCAGTAGATAGACAATTGAATTATGTTTGGATATTTTATAAGGAGAATGGGGACATTTTCAATAGATTTTTTGAGCCACAGATTTCACAGCAAATAATACCTATATACGCGCATAAAAAAGGCCGAGCCAAATTCGCCCGGCCTATCCGTTTCTTTTTGCAACCTTCGTTAAGTCGGTGATTTGAGGACCTCTTCGGCGAGTCGTAGAACTCTTTTGTAAGTTAAGCCAGTTGGGACTTTGA
>JBAQFY010000191.1:0-14435 GCA_049287505.1 Sedimentisphaerales bacterium
GATAGCTGACTACTTTATACTGTATATTCGTTTTCAAGACAGAAACATTGAGATATGGGAAGAATACTAACCTATAAGAACAAAGGAAGAGCAAAACCCAGTGTGACCGTAGAAAGAAATAAAACCAAAAGACCCACTGGTTCAACTATCATGACAAGAGGTTTACCACTGAAACAGAAAAAGGACTGTAATGTAAAGAATCTCTGTATTAAGGAGAGGCAAAAGTACGGAAACATGCTTCTCTCTGTTTGCCCTTTAGTAAAAGAAGTGGTAAACAAGGATAAGTTCCCAAACATTTCCAATTTACCAAAGACCTCTTCTAAAAATAGTACAATCATAAGGATTTTGGAGGTATTTCGTGAACTAATAAAACGTCAGCAGCCAACTAAAGAATTTATAAGATGGTGTGCTCATAGAGATAATGTCTTGCAGGATTGCATGAATCTTACAGAAAAAGACTTAAAGCTACTTCCTAAACGGTATGAAAAAGATTACCCGCAAACGAGTCAAAAGTTAGAAAAATTGATTAAACGACTTGACGCAGAAATGACGATGTATCGTTCCGCTCATAACTTACCCGCGTTTATGTTGCCACCAATCCCTGACGAATTATTAAAAGACTATCGAGACGTATTGGCATGGCAAAAGGAAAAAGAGAATCCAGACGAGTCCTTATTGACATTTATATCTTGTGGCTATGTATCTAAAATGGCAAGTTTAATATGTCATTATCCTGCTGTCACGATCGAAAAAATGAACTGGATATCTAATGAATTGTTATCATTGGAACAAATAGAAATCGAAAAAGCTAAAGAGGAAGAAGTAAAATTTCATAACAAAGCATTGGTTGAATTAAAGGAAATAATACAGAATTCGGAAAAGCCAGAAGAATCAGAGCAGAAGGAAATTGTTGAAGTAAAACCAGGCGCGTTTGGCATAACCGTTAATATCAAGGAAATCGCCAAACGCATTTGGAAGCGTGTTTGTTCTCGCAGCAGAGATTAGTTTCGACAACGATTTCGCTGGGCTGCCTCAACAAAGCAATGGCCACCATTTCGGAAGCTCCCAAAGTGATGGCCAGCCACAATAACCTGAATCAAAATTACCCTGCTCCCTCTGCTCTGTTAATCCAAAAATCTCTTCAAGAAAAACTTGCTGCCGAGTTAACAGCAATATGGTTCTACTGTCAGAGTTCAATTTTGTGCCAAACGGAATATAAGCAAGCCTTACGGCTATTTGAAAGCACATTAAGAAAGTACCTTAATGTTAAAAACCTCGATTGCTGTCATGTTTTCAATGAGTCGAGTAAAGCGGATAGCAAGACGCCGGGCGAAAATTCCTAAGCTATATCGAGTGCCCTATGACAAGGCTGTTGTTGCAAAAACCGTAAAGCTGCTATACACGCTCTTTGCCTTAATTGTTGCATCTGGCCAACAAAATAGCTCCGCTCGTATCTAATATCGAGCATCAAGAATCCATAGTCGAGCATCCGTCTTCTATTATTCAACTTTAGCTCACTTTAGGCACTTTAGTTCACTTTAGCTCACTACTCACTCATCCCTCACCATCTTATGAGCATACTGACCATCACCAACGTACCCCACTATATATAGCTACTCCCCACCCCTACCAATCGCAACGTCCTATAATATTTTAGAAGGCACTATAACCACCTACCCAACTCAACGAACCACCCCAACTAACTACACCTCCCCCTGATTAGCTCCAATATTACAACAAATCGCAACGTTCTATAATCTTTTCATCCACTCACCCTCCACTTTTACATCCAACCCCACTTCACTTAACCAACAGATAACCAACAGCGAATTCCTCTCTCATTCAAATATAATACTCCCCCAAAACGCAACGTCCTATAATATATTTTCTTTCCTATATTACCTAAACCAACAAAATGTTAATTTCAAAAAAGTGTTAATTTTAGATGAATTTATACCCAAAAAGCGCGCATCTCTCATAACTTTTTACTCATTTCCGACCATTTTTACCCAATTTTTTACTGTTTTATTCTTTCCCCTCTTGCCCAAATTCTCCATATAGACACACCTACCCCCACTTTTGACCTAAAAAAAAGGATTTGCCTCTAAAATCAGAAAAAAAACTGAAAAACACCCAATTTTCTTTAAAACTCTCCCTCATTTTTTGGAAACTAAGTGTTGAAACGTAAGTAATATGCCGACCATCTGCGGGCCTATTTGCCCGAAATGTCTCAACAAAGGATTTGCCCAGACTGTCTTGATTGATGGATATGCTTTTTTTGTCTTCTGTCTTTTGGGCTTTTCGCTTTATTTATCGTTATCATTGTCCTCAAGCAATTTTCTGAGGTATTCGTTTTCTCGGCGAGTCGCTTCAAGGTCGAAGACTTGGTATTTGATACATACCCGCAGGTAATCCAGCGATTCCTGCAGACTATTGATACTTTTTTCAAGCTTCTTACGGTTTGCCTGTGCTTCTTTGGCAAGCTTCGCCAGCTTTCTATGTTGGGGGGTAGCTGTCTCTCCGAATTCCTTGACCAGTTCGTTAAGTTTGTCTTCCAGGCTTGTCTCGTCCATCACACTTTTCTCCTCTCAAAGGCACCTTCTTTTCAAATCACCCTAAGTAATATAGGGAACCCCCATGGCCCCATGTTTATGAACATAGCAAAGCCTATACCCGAATGCCTAAAAAGCGTTTTTCTGTTCAATTTCGCTTCCTACCCCTGAAAAAAGCCAACCAGAGCAACCCTTTGTGTCGTCCGTAAGTTTTGTTTCTATTTTCCGAAAAACAGCCGTTATAAGGGTTAAAACCCCATGTTGCCAAAAAACAACACTTCGAGTTTACGCACAATTTCTCGCTGTTGATAACGACCGTATTAAAAAACAGTTAGATTAACGTTGACTATTGTAAACATCGCTGTTGATTTATAGCCTCAATTATGCCCTTAAAGCCCCATAAAATAGTTTTTTTACTCTATAAGGCAAGATTGGACCGTGAGAGCAGCGAAGGTGAATTGTACATGCTTAAGTACTGAATATCAGATCGAGTTTCCCCCTCTCCGGCGCAGGCAATTCGGCTCGGCATCTTACACAATCAACCCGAGCCAGTCCTCGGGGTTTTCCGCAAGCCGGACATCTGATAACAGCAGTATGATTCAGGGCCAGATACGTTAATAATCCGGCCAGATTGAACATCCCTACAAAAACCAGCCAAAAGACAAATCCAGCCCAGGAGGTTCGTCTCGGCCATCCGTGCAAAAATGCAAAGCCCATCATCAGTGCACTTAATACCCTGTTTATGACGCCGCCATACGGCCGAAAATCCAGTATCGTCCGAATTAAATCTAAGAAAAAATCTCCTCTATGCTGATAATAATAAGCACTTGACCAAAATCTAACACCTAATAAGTGAAAGATTAAGTCATACAACGGCGGCGAAAATTGAGATACATAACGTTGGACTGCCAGCCTGGGGTCTCTGGCTCTGACCACAGATTCGGATTTGGGCGGTAGGGTCCAATCGTAACGATTAAGCAATTCGAGGCCGCCCTGGTTGTCCACTTTATAAAGCTCAACCCAAAAGTTCCTTGGTTTTCCCCAGCGTTCCTGCAACCATTTATCATAAAGCTCTCGCGAATTAGCAATGCCTTTAGGTGGCAGTGCATCGCTCCCGGAACAATGCACAAAAATGCCCTGCTTTGTGGCGGTGGCCGAAGAGCGAGGGACAGCAAGACTGAATTGCCGTTTGGGTTCTCGTAATATCAGGTGATGCTTACCGTCCTCCGTCACGCAGAGAAGCAAAGGTCGGTACTTTTTAGAGTCTGAAGACCCCTCCGCGCCCGGTTTTAAATCCCTCCATGCGTGCAGGCTTGTCCTTTCAATTTCAATATCTGAATCGGTACTTTCAAAAATCATTTCTACGTTTTGTCTTTCAAAATTGATTTGATAGATGCGTCTTTGTGTCTGCCAAAGCAATATCGGATTGGAAGAATTCTGTGGGCACCAGGCGGTAAAGAATCTGAATTTTCCGAATGGTTTTGCTTTTGATTTCGAGTTTGTAAAACCCGTCGAGCCGATGTAACCGATTTTCTCGCCATTGATATCGTATCCCTTAAAATACTGTGCGCCCGGATGATAACGCCAAATCTGTTCGGTCTTATCATCTGAGCCAATGGGTATTTCAATAAATCGGGAAAAGCCGGGCGTAATCATTTGCATTTGCTTCATCTGCTCCCTGGTAAAGCCATATCGGCGTAATTGATTAGCCCAGGAAAAATATTCGTATGGTCTTTTATCGCTTGTGCCTTTCCAGAGCAGGTTGTCGTTGGCGTCATATATCTGCTCTATCTCGGGCTCGTCCATTCGACCCGGTGTACGTCTTGGTTTGTGGACAAGGTGAATCGTCCCATCGGGCAAAAACTCTTTTGATGAACTTCTTATTCTGTCAATTCGTTTTTCTTCCTCGGTGAGTTCTGCTTTGTCTTTTGCAGGGGCCGAGAATTGTTTTGTGCGAGAAAACATGCGCTCCGTTTGGATAATGATACCCTGAAGCATCAACACGGCGAGCAGGACTATGAGAACGGTCATAAAGATTTTAGTTGGCGTTGCAATGTGCTTTAAGCTGATTTTTAATTTCATAGTACTACTCCCTGGTCAAAATTCTCTTCTCAGGAATGTGTCAAAAATTTGCACAAGCAAGATAGCAACACTTACAGCTATTGACGTAAAAATCCCGGCAAGTGTCCATTGAGATAATGTCGTAACAATAATTACGGTCGCTAATAAAAGGCCGAATATCTTTGTAGTGTACCAATTAGCTGTGCTCAGGGCCGAAAGTGCGGTGCCCAGATAGGCCACAAGCCCTAACATTATGAAAATCCAGCCCTCGATGAAAACTCTAAGTGTTTGTGGTACTGCGAAGACCTCCGGTCGACTTGCATACCAATAAAGACCGATCCAGACAGGCCCTAAGGAAATAACAAAAGCTATCATTGTCGCAGTCAGCTTCGCGGCAAGTATGGTTTTTCTGCTGACTGAGCGATGGAGCAAAAAGGGCCACGTCCTTGTAAAATTAGGTATCCAGAACTGTCGAACACCGAGGACAAGACCAAGCCCGATAGATAAAAAAAACAACCACGGACCTGTTACATTCAGTATTGAATAATAAGTAAGCCAATAATAATCTACGGCAGTGCCGGGTGACAAACGCGAGTAATGCCTGTCGCTTTCGAAGTAGGCCTCTGCGCGCAGAAAAAAACCGCCAAAAGCAAAAAAGACAATCGCCGCTAACAGCATCCAAGGCAGACATTCTCGAAGTTCTTTGCGGAGCAGTTTTGAGAATCTCATTTTATCTTTCCTCCCACTGGAATAGTCTTCTGTCGTTGGCCGGGGCGGTAAATTCGATGAACTGGTCCTCCAGATTCATTTTGATGATGTTGTAATTTTCCGCTCCGGCCGACTTCGCCCATTCGCTGATTTTCTCGTCATCGGTGCCGACTAACGTCAGCTCAAGCTGTTTTTCACTGCGTTTGCAGTGCAGAACTCCATCGATATTCACCAGGTCGGGAACAGAATCGGCAAAGCTCAGTATTACTTTCTTAATCGCTTTCTGGAACTGCTCAAGTGAGCAGTTTGCTCTTAAAACTCCTTTATCGATAACCACTATCCGGTCGGATACCCTTTCGACGTCGCCGAGGATATGGCTGGAGAAAAGAACAGTCCGGCCCTGACGCATAATAAGCTCAATCATACCCTCTAAGAACTGCCGTCTGATTGCGGCATCAAGCCCGAGTGTCGGGTCATCCATTATCAGCAACTCCGGATTCGGTGCCAGGGCAAGGGCCAACGAGACCTGCGCCCGCTGGCCGTTCGAGAGGTGCTTTATCTTTTGCTTTTTTGACAGCTCGAAATACTCAATCATATCGGCAAAGAACCTGTCGTCCCACTGCTTTGGGAAAAACGCCCGCTGAAATTTCTCCAATCCGCCGATAGTCATCCAGCGAAACAGCCTGTGGCCTTCGGTTACATAACCTATGCGTTGACGAATTGCAGGTGTTAACGCCGATGAATCACATCCCAATAATCTTGATGAGCCGGCGGTGGGGTTTAACAGGCCTAACATTAACTTGATGGCGGTGGTTTTGCCAGCTCCGTTGCGGCCAACAAATCCGCAAATACAGCCGCGCGGAATCTCCAGATCCATATGATCAACTGCAAGAGTGCCGCCGTAGTATTTTGTAAGACCCTTTGTTTTCAATACTATATTATTCATTTCTCTTCTTTCCGTTCATTTAATTTGTCACTGAATTTTGTCAGTCTGTTCTCGAATAGTCTGATTAAGTCCTGAGCTTCAATACCAAGATTCAAACCCCGGGTAATAAGAGTATCCATTCTCTCGGTGAGCATATTGATATCGGCGGCGTCGGTTTTGCGAAGCTTCGGGTCGGTAACGAATGTGCCGGAGCCGGTTTTAGTGGTAACCAGCCCGGCCTGTTCTAACCGGCTGTAAGCCCTGGCAACCGTATTGGGATTGATAACCAGTTCCGATGCGAGTTTTCTTACAGCAGGCAGCTTATCACCGCTTGCCAACTCGCCTCTGGCGATGGCCTTGCTTATCTGCTCGGTGACCTGAATATAAATGGGCTCATCCGAGCCGGGCAGTATTTGTATCCACAAAGGCATTAGGACTGTTTTTCCTTTTCTATCTGAGCTTTCTTTGAGTTCAACGAATCCACTATTAAGTAAATTGTATTAATACTATTAATACATTATGTACTACTTGCACCATCTTGGCAAGTATTTTTTTAAAAAAATTAAAAAAAATTATTATTTGATTAGGGTATGGAAATCTGCTTTTTTGAGGCTGTTATTGAGGTTATTTATCTTTCCGAGAGCTTCAAGAATGATACAAGTTATTTGGAGAGGGTATTTTTTTACAAGGCCACTTTTTTGATGCAGTATTTTTGAATGAAAAAGTGGCGGTTATAACCGAGGTATCAAGTCGAAGTATTATGTTACAAGAAATGGAAAACAGTTTGTTGCTTAAACGTTCGGTTTCATTACTCGGCCGATGAATAAGATGCTGCCGGAATGGTTGTCGCGGATTAAGAATAGAAATGGATGGTCCGCACAAAAGACCGGTATCCGGGTAGGCCCAACTGATGTTAGCTTCATAGTTACTGCCGTTGCCGCTGCTGCTTCGGTGCCCTCTTCATTCACATCAACGTAGGCCTTGTGGATGACTGCTGATATAAAAAGGTCTTTTTTCCCGTTCATCCCGGAAAAATCCGCGTCTGGTGAAAAGGCATCTATCATCCCCATTGACTCGAGCACAGAGGCCAAACCAAACTGGCCTGTCATCCTGAACCTCGGGACTGAAACGATGACTTCGAGTTTGCGCAGCACGCCAAGCCACTTTGAAAGGTTCTCGACCGTGAGTGTTTTCTCAAGTTCGTCCAGGCCGTCAAATTCCTTCGGAAGCAGAATAATCATCGACAGCTCATCGTCCACGTATGGCAGCTCAAGGGCCTGAAAATCTTCGGTTTCCATATAGCTGAACTGGCCTGTCTGATTCATCATTTCAACGTCCAGTTTCCGGCCGTCGATAAGAGTAAAGGGAGCCTCCTTTGTTCTATCCTCTTTGAACTGCCTTGCCCAGTTACCCTTGAAGTAAATAGCGTTTGTCAAGACCAGCCTGGTCATCGAGTCCAGCACACCCTTTTGGATGAGATTTTTAATCTTATCGTTGGTCTGTTTTCCCACCCAGACGTTGATAGTCTTGCGTGCGGTCTCGGTGGCCCTTATGAAGTCAACCTCATTTAGCCGTCCGTCATAGTTAGTTTTTATAAGTTCCAGAAACTCTTCAAGAAATCCGTAACCCTTCTGGCCCCAAAGAGCGTTGGCGATACGAAGCTCATAGCCACCTTTTTTGCCTTTGTCGTTCAGGTCTTTTATAATCTCTGCGAACATCGAAGCAAATTGTTGTCGGTCCGGTATAAGCGTCGATGACAACTCTGTGCCCGGCTTTGTAATAATAGGAAAGTGCAGCACCCTGGCCATCTGTGCTTCTGTTTGGCCTCGCGCACCGGCGTAGGTAAGAGCCAGAGCTGTTGAAATGCTGTACGGCGAGAAAAATAGATTTCCTTCTTTACCACGCAGCTTCGCATACAGCTCCAGGGCAAATTTGTTATTCCCGGTTACAACGATTTGTTTGTCCGTTTTCTCCCTCTCAGTTGCTTTATCCCCGGCCCGGCAGTCAGCCGCGGTCGTTATCACAACCGCCAAGACAAGCACGTATTTAATGGCTTTCATATTTGCCGCCCTCTTATTATTGTCTAATATTACCTATTGCCGTTTCCAATAAATAAGTTTAACTATTTGTTTCGCCTTCGGCGGAGCTATTTCAATAGATTCCTCCGTTTCGGCACGACAAAGCCGTGCCTTCGGTCGGAATGACAGAAGGTATAGAATGTTACACTCACTTTTTAGAAACGGCACTATATACATTTGCTACATATACTACTACGCTGATTATAGCTGATTGGTTGACAGTCCACGTCTAAAAATGACGGGAAAAAGCTGAAAATATCGCACAAAGACGGCTAATTGCTTAGCCTCCAGCCATAATTTGTTGAGTTATTACCTTTCAATTATTGACAAAGGCAGGGTTTTTTTGTATTATAATATTTTAGAGATGAGCTGTAAAAACGACCTTTTTTTACAAAAGGAAGGTTATGGACTTGCAGAAAGATAGCTTCTTACAGCGATTCAAATGGCACATTGTTATTATTTGTGCTGCATTAGTAATCGTTGTTCTACTTACGATGTTCACGGACATCTTCCAGGCAGAAGAAACAAACCTGCTGCGGCAGCTGGTATTGATGCTTGGTGGCCTGGTGTTCTTGATCGCTCTTCTGGCAATGCTTTCTAAGTTATTTAACATACTTGAAGCGCTTCGGAACAATAGCTCAAAACTCGAAGAAGTTACCGGAGCCCTTGAGAAGATACACGCAGGGCTGACACAGATTAATCACAGCACCCGCGTCAGCGAAATAGCAAAGGCGATTGCATTTCGCGACGTGGACAGACAATCTTTGCGGGAGGCCGTTCTTGAGAAGCTCCAGCAGCAGGATTTTGACGCCGCTCAGCAAATAATTGATGAAATCGCCAAGCGTCCGGAATACGAGGAGCTGGCTGAGCAACTAAGAACACAGGTGGAACAATACCATGCTGCGACCGACCAGGAACGGATAAATCAGGCGATAGCACACATCGAAAAGCTGCTCGACGGCTGTCAGTGGGTCAGGGCAAGTGCCCAGATTGAAGGGCTGATTAAGGCCTATCCGGATTGCGAACAGGCAAAGGCAATGCGACAAATTCTGCTTGATAAAAAGCAGGAGCGCAAAAAAATACTCCTGGCGGCCTGGGACCATGCCGTAAGAGGCCAGGAAACCGACCGAAGCCTGGATATTCTAAAAGAGCTCGACCTCTACCTTACCCCCAACGAAGGATTAGCACTGCAGGAGGCAGCCAGGGACGTCTTCCGGACAAAACTGCACAATCTCGGCGTGCAATTCTCCATCGCCGTTACTGAAAAGCAGTGGACCACTGCACTCAACATCGGCCAGCATGTTATCAAAGAATTTCCGAACAGCAGAATGTCTGAGGAAATCCACGGAAAACTGGACGTCTTAAAACGAAACGTTCAGATGCAGAACAGCTAAATAGACCTGATTTTCATATTATTGAAAAATCGAACAACGATTGGGTCTTAATCATTGTTACCTGGTCCGGATAAGCAGCAAATGTGTGAATGTGCAATTCAGCTTGTCGGGCCTCGAAGTCAACATAGCAGAACGGCTGGAGATTACCGATTTCCAGCTCCGGGAACTTTACAAAGACGCCTCGATTTCGCGCGAAGCGCTCAAGGTCGGTATGGCTCTGTTGATACAAACCGGGACTCATCCGCTCAACCTGAAAATCGGTCATATAACTTACACCTCGGCTCAAAGTGCATTTATGAGTCCTTGGGCCCCGGAATTGAAAACGTTCAATCAAACCTCGGGATGGGAGCATCTGGCCTGGTATGCTTACAACCTCGGCAAGGCAGATGTCACCGGCAAAGACGCTGACAACATGAGTGCATCCTGTAATCCAGATAATCGCCTCGTACTTTTCGGTATTTAAGTTTCGGCTGGCATAAATCTGGAAAAGCTCCGGATGCAGAGGTCTTTGAAACAGGCTGAACATCAATTCTTCAACAGCTACATTGATTTGCGGTGATTCCATCACAACAATCCAGACACAAATACCGGCTTCTAATTTCCCCCTATTATACTAAAATAAGTGCATATATTCAAGCCTTATATCAGCACTGATAAGGCCGATTTTGGCACTTATAGGACGATTGTTTTGCAAGCTCCCCAATCTAAAAGACTAACAGCAGTAATTTTTTTTTGAAAAAATCGAAAAAATCTGATTGGCGATTGATTTTCACTGCTGAAAAAAAACCACATTAATAATAGTAGCAATGATATCGTAAAAGGCGTGAGTTCCGGCTGTAACTCCGAAACCACGAATTGCAAAAAGGACTGCAAAATAAATACCCGCTATTGTTCGGAAGCAAAACTCCGTCCAGTTAAAAGCAGCGGTCAGTCCGAGCTGCCCGTCCACAAAGATTACATGATGATGTGCGCTGAACAATGCCGCCGAAATAAGAACAGAAAGTACGATAGATTTAATATGAGTAAGCCTGAGGACATCCTGAAATAACAGCATCAAAAGACATATCAAAATCAGACGAAAAACAAGCTCTTCGTAAATCCCAGCTCCTATTCCGGTAACAATGTTAGCCAGCAGTGACTGACCGGGCTCAACGTCGCCGGCCTCGGCGCTCAGCGGCGATAAATTACCGCCTGCGACCGAAGAGCAGCTCGGCAGCGACTCTGCTTTTGCTTGTATAACACTGCCGTCAAACCAGCTAATATTACCCTCCGGCCCGGCTGAGCTGCTTAGAAATAATGTCAGAACAATCAACGGCACCGCAAGCAGAATACACTCGGCCGTCATCGGCAAAATATCGCCAAGCCAGAAACGCCACTGTTTAGCTGATGTGATTTGCAGCGCTATCAAAATCACTACAACCGCCAGAGGAGGCGCCACCCATGCAAACTTACCGCCGAAACCTAACGATTCGAGCAGGTTCTGCAGCCAAACAAACGCCACTACACGAATCTGCGATTGGTTCAGAATGTCGGTATTAATGCAAAAAGTTCCCACCTCGTAGAATATAATGAACGGCAGCAGAAAAACCATAGCATAAATCGGCCGAGACGTTCTCTCCAGATAGGAATCTTTTGCAAAGTTAAACAACTGACTCGTGCTGTGCTTGTTCTTGTCTTTCATTTTGTAAGCTGTTTGTTACTTTTGCCGTTTTAATTTTTGAATTATTTTCTGTCTTCTGAGGCTGTTTCTCAATTTCGACCACCGAATTTTTGCAGAGTCTAATTGAAATAAGCCGAAAATACAATAGTTAAGCGCAGCAAATACTAAAACGTAAAGGTAATATACATGAAACCTTTTTTATGTTTTCTTGGCGGATGCGAGTTCGAGTATATTATCCTGGAGCTAAAATCCAATCCGCAAAAATATTTTGACTTCGATTATTTCCACAGCTTTGAGCACCGTAGCCAAACGAATCCCTATACTTTTCTTTGCGAGCATGCAAAAGAGGCGCTCGACTGCAAACCAGATGTGGTCATCCTTTCACAGCACGACTTTATGATGAGGTCTATTTCAAAGATACAGTTGAATTACAACATCTCGAAAGCACAGCAGGAGCAGGAGCTCAAAGAGCTTATTGGTCAGTGTGAAGGAATGATAATAACGCTCTCACAGCTAAATGTCCCCGTCATTATGCAGTTTTTCCCCTGGTTCAGAACAAATATGCTCAACCGGTTCAAGCACACAGCGCCATTTTACAACGAAGAGCAGTTTATGAGAAAATATGTTACCGCGATGGAAGAGCTTACCGTCAAGTATTCCAATTTTTATTTCCTGAACTTGACCAACGCCTGTTCAATGTACGGATTTCGACAAACCCTCAAACAGGCAGACGCTCCATGGTACAGTCACATCGCTTTCCCCGCTACTCATTTGGTGCAGGAATACACTCACCTGATTAATTACGTGCTGCGGCGTACCAAAAAAGTTAAATGCGTCATAGTGGACCTCGACAACACAATGTGGAAAGGTGTTATCAGGGACGTCGGCGTAGAAAACCTCGAAATCAGAATTGACGGAGAACGATTTCATTGGAATGTCCTGGCCATTATTTATGCCAGAGGTATTCTCGTAGGCGTAATAAGCAAAAACGACCCATACCTTGAACCCGAGATTAAAGCTTTTATTAAGGAGCATCTTGCCGGGACTGAATTCGTGTGTTTTAAATTGAACTGGAAGGACAAATGGGAAAATCTCTTAGAAGTGCAGCAGCAATTGAATATCGGCCTGGATTCCATCGCCTTCATCGACGACAGCCGGTTCGAGAGAGAGCAGATGAAAGTTATGCTCCCTGATGTAAGAGTCTATGACCAGAACATCTTCGAACAGCTGCTTTACCTTCCCGAATTTCAACCTGAATTTATCACGAACGAAAGCAAAAACAGAACAAAGTTTTACATTCAGGAAAACCAACGAAAAGAAGCTCAAAGTACATTAACGAGAGACGAATTTCTCCAGCAGTGCCAATTCAAAATCAACGTAGAAAAAATACAGTCTTACCAGGTTGACCGTGTAACCGAATTAATTCAGCGAACAAATCAGCTCAATACATCTATCAAGCGTTACACAAAAAAACAGATTATCTTTTTCAGCCGGAACCGGAACTGTGATATATTCACAGTAAGTGTTTCCGACAAATTCGGTGATTATGGCCTGGTTGGAGTTTGCATAGGTTTCCGCAAAGGTAACGTTTATGAAATTGATACGCTGCTTTTTAGCTGCCGCATTATGAGCAGAGGGGTCGAAGATTATACACTTACATCGGTTCTCAATTACGCTGCAAGGGAGAATTTTGACAAAGCGATTCTGCGATTTAACAAAGGCCCGAAGAACGACCAGATGCGGACCATCCTGAGTAATAATAACTTTACCAATTACGCCGCTGATAATGATTATTTGGTTTACGGTTTTGATTTGAAACAGCAGCAAATAAAGCCGTTCCCAAAATGGTTCGCACCGCCTCAGCCGGATATAGAAAAGGTACCGGTGCTTTCGGTTTAACTGTTAGTATAATGAGCTGTGAAGCATTAATTGAGATTTATCGATTGCTTTATGATGCGTTCGGCCCTCAGCACTGGTGGCCCGGTGAAACTCAGCTCGAGATAATCACAGGCGCGATACTTACCCAGAATACAAGCTGGGCCAATGTCGAAAAAGCAATAACAAATCTGAAATCCGCTAACTGCCTGACTCCAAAAAAACTTCGTCACGTTGATACCGTACAGCTCGCCCATCTTATCCGGCCGGCCGGTTATTATAATATAAAAGCCAACCGGCTTAAAAACTTCATAGACTGGCTCTTTGACAATTATGATGGCGAGCTGACGAACCTTGAAAGCATTGACACCGACCAGCTAAGGGCCGAGCTTTTGGCGATAAAGGGCGTCGGTCGAGAGACCGCTGATTCGATTTTACTTTATGCCTTCGACAGGCCTGTTTTCGTCGTGGATGCCTATACCGCCCGAATTGTTTTCCGGCACGGATTAATCGGGCCGGACGCTGATTATGAACAGTTACGAGAATTGTTTGAGTCGTCTCTGCCGCAGGACATACAGCTTTTCAATGAGTACCACGCGTTGCTGGTAAGACTCGGCAAAGAATTCTGCAGACCAAAAGCCAGATGCCCCCGCTGCCCTCTGGGAAAATTGCCGCACAGTCTCGATATCGAATAAGCCTGCGCTTTCACACGGATGTTACCATTTCCAAGCTGCGCTTGAGGCTGCTACACAGGCAGCCTTTCATGAATAGGGTGCGGCTTGCCCCACTGAGATGATGCGGGTAGTTATGTACGGTGCCCTATACATACCTTGGTTCTGTTTGGTGGGCTAAAGCCCACCCTACGAAGCTGACAGTGAAGAATCCCCGGCAAAACCGGTGACTAAATACTGGATTCCCGCTTTCGCGGGAATAACAATATTATTTTATTTTGCCCCCAATAATGAGGAAGGACGCCCGCAATGACATTGACGATGAGGGCTTTTTTTCAGAAGCTGTTTCATTAAAGCACTTTTTGTCCGGGTTTTGCTCCGGTGTCGGCTGATAGCATAAAGATATCTTTTCCGCCGGTGCCGGCCGCCATAATCATACCTTCGGACAGGCCGAACCTCATCTGTCTGGGCTTAAGATTGGCAAAATAAATTACGATTTTGCCGGTCAGCT
>JBAQFY010000192.1:0-3090 GCA_049287505.1 Sedimentisphaerales bacterium
ATCTACGCAAGAATCATGCGGGCTGATGGCCGACTTAGCGAGCCATTCTACGCATCTGGAATCGTTGCAGCGTAATATAGCCCTACGCGGGAGGTCAATTTGTGGGAGGTCACAAGAAAAAGGGATGCACGTCCTACGAGACTGTCCCTGTCGTGAGGGATGATATGTATGTAGAAAGAACCGGCTATGCTAACTACGACTTTGATGACGACTTCTGGACTAAAGACGGGGCTTGGAATGAATTAGACCTCAGTGCCATTGTCCCTGCAGGTGCGTCCGCAATCGCCGTACACTCCCGTTGTAAGGCATCCGCCATCAATCTCAACTCTGTTGTGTTTTTTAGAATGAGTGGTCAGGCGGACATCGTGGCAACCTGCAAATTGCGTCCTCAGGTTATTGACGTTTCCTTAGCCGCCCTCTTTGTCATTGGCATGCCTACAAACAGAAAGCTCGAATATCGCATCATCGCGGCAGGAATGATTTACGATTTATACTTCACCGTTAAGGGCTGGTGGATTGTAGCGTAAGGTGTCCCTATGTGGTACTCTTTGCCTGATGACTTGCCGATTGACGCTGCGACCGTTTGGATTCGCAGAACTTACTGGTTCTCGACCGCCTTCTTGGCAACATGGGACCTTGCTTCAGGAACCTTTACGGATGCAAACAATCTCATTATCCCTTGGTATGAGGTAGCAAGATGGCGACCCCAGTGAAAGAACCCTCAAAACCCCGTCTTGTCTTCGAGGGCAGCATCGAGGGCGAATCCCTCGAATGGCTGCTTGACCAATACGCTGAAATCAAGTATTTTCTCAATTCATTTGGCCAAACCTACACCCTTCACGGCTATATTGCCCTGCAAATAGAGGGCTGCTGCCCAGAACCAAAGAAAGGAACGTCAAATGCTAAAACTACTGAAACACCTTAACGACAACCACTGGTACATAATCGGGGGAATCCTCATCACAGCCCTGTTGTTCTGGATGTACGGTTGTGAGTCCCAGGTGTCATCTATGCTCGACAAGGACCGCCTCGTCAATAGGGCGGAGCTGCAGGCAGAGGCCGACTACCTCGTCGCCCAGTTCAAGGCCAAGACCGAAAAACTTGACAGCCAGGACCAGCTCAAAATGCTTTTGCTTGAACAGGCCCAAATCTTCGGCCAGACAGGGACCTTCAATCCCGCCGGCCTTCTCAATCTTGCCGTCTCCGTGGGTGCGATATCCTTCGGCCTTGACCGCAACCGAAAATACAAATCCTCGCTGTCGGCCAAAAATAATACTTGACAAACCCCTCCCGGTATGCGCTACTTCAAAAACAGGGCAACTCTTACCCCTGCCAAAACCAAAAAAAAGGGGAAGCCTAAAACATGAAGCTCACTATCACAATTCACAAAGAGGTCGAAGATTACGAAGAGGCCGGGGCTATCCTGCTACAAACACAGCTTCTTCTCGTGGCACGAAAACCAATCAACATCACCGCTGAGGTAACAGGGCCTGTCGAGGTTGAGCCCGGCTAACATGCTCGTCAAGTCCGTCAATCCCGTCCTCGATTCCCCTTTTGCCCTTATCGGCATAGGTAACAGCTTCGTTTGTAAGGTTGACCCAGACGACTACGAATGGCTAACCCGCTTCAAATGGTACGCGAAAAAGTCCGCCTATCGCTGGTATGCCGCCAGAAAAATCCTCATCAACCACACACCACATCTTTTACTGATGCACCGGCTCATCGCCCAGACTCCGCCAGGTATGATATGCCACCACATCAACGGCGATTCCCTTGACAACCGTAGAGCAAACCTCCAGAATATGTCCGAGTTCGACCATATTCAAATGCACAGTTATCGATGAGCACCGACTTTAGCATCCTGGAACACGTTGAGACCGTAGAGGGCTGTCCCAAAGACTATCACATCCTGGCTAAATACCACTACCAAAGAGAAATCCATGTCCCCTTCACTAAAATCTACAAACTTGTCGGCAAGAATGAATACGACGGCTGCTGGCCCGACCCTCTTAGTGTAATCTGCTATATGCAGCCCGTCCCAGACTGCCACACAAGGAACATCGCCACCGGCGGATACTTCAAACAGTTCAGGTCCACATCAGACCGTCTAACTCTCTTAAACAAAACCGTCCTCTATATCTCCCGGCTCATCACCGACCCGCGATTCCTCCGCAGAGGTCTCGGCTCAAAACTTCTCAAAGACTCTCTCTCTCTAATTGATGTTCCTATGGTAGAAACCATGACCCCCATCGACTTCACAAATAAAATCTACGTACGTGCAGGCTTTGAAATCTTCTATATGCCCTCCCCAATCAAACACAAACGCCTCGTCGCTGCCTTTTTAAAAACAGGTATCGTCTTATCAGAAACCACCGCCCCCGAGCTCATAGACGCTCGACTGGCCCATCTATCAAAACCAATGTCCGACTACATCGAAAACGAAATCCGCCTTTTTCTGTCTGGTTACAGAAACGCAGACCGTTTCGGCCCTACTCATAAACGTACAAAATTTATCCTCTCCAAGGTGCCTCCGCCGGAGGTTTACCTTCTCTGGCTTAGCCCCACCCACCCCGCCGCCCAAAAAATTCTGGATTACAAGATAAAAACCCGGTAACCCCGACAATCCGGTTTTTTTTCGCACGCACGTATATATATATATCCTCCCCCACACCACAACCAAATCAAACTGCTGCCAGAACCAACACCTACCACAGCCAGAATAAAGTCCCACTGCCGCCGGAAAAAGGTCCCACTGCCGCCAGAAAAAAGCCCCACTGCTACCAGAAAAAGATAAACGCCCGCAGCAAAAATATACACCCTGCTGCCACAAAAAGATAAACACCAGCAGCAAAAATATACACCCTGCTGCCACAAAAACATAAATGCCGACAGCAAAAATAAACAACCTGCTGCCACAAAAAGATAAATGCCGACAGCAGAATTAAACAACCTGCTGCATTATAAAAAAAATAACCCATACCCAACAAAAAACCACCCCCTACTCGAGCACTCAATACCCTGGCTGAAATAAGGCACTGGGTTATATAAGCACTGGCCGAATTATTACATTATTCATATTCGGCCCCACCC
>JBAQFY010000193.1:0-2134 GCA_049287505.1 Sedimentisphaerales bacterium
CCATTGCCGATATCGTGGACCTGCGTGGTGAAAACAGAATTCTAACAAGCTATGGACTCAAAGCCTTACCGCAGTGCAAGCTCTCTGGCGTCCAAGCCCTCATCGAATCGGCAGGCCTGACGGGACAGGGGCTCGATAGTTTTCGCATCGGTTTCCACCTTGCACCAATGCTTAATGCTGCCGGCCGGATGGGACACGCACGATTGGCCGTGGAGCTCTTAATAAACGATAGTCCCGTTCGCTCGACGGAAATAGCCCAATATCTCAAAGAGCAAAACGACCAGAGACGCCAATGCGAGCAAAAGATATTTGAGCAGGCCCGCGAAAAAATAGTCGAGCAAGGCCTCGACCAGCCAGACCAGGCCAGTTTTGTCCTCGCAGGCCAAACCTGGCACACCGGCGTGATAGGCATAGTAGCCTCGAGAATTGTCGACATCTACCATCGTCCGACGATTATGATTAACATGGGAAGCGCCGAAAACGGCATCGCCCAGGGTTCCGCACGCTCGATAGACGGCTTCTGCTTGCTAAGCGCAATCAGGGCCTGCTCCCACCATTTGGTTAATTTCGGCGGCCACAAAATGGCTGCCGGTATAAAAATCAAAACAGAAAAAATAGACCGGTTCGCAGCCGATTTCGAGGCCTACGCAAAACAGCACCTCAGCAAAAATGACTGTGTCGCTAAACTCCATATCGATGCTGCAGCACCATTGAGCGAATTCAGAAAAGAAACCGTCGCCGAGCTGCAGATGCTCGGCCCGTTTGGCCAGGGAAATCCCAGCCCCGTCTTTACAACAAAAGGCGTCCGTCTCGCCTCTCCGCCGAGAATCTGCGGCGCAAGGAGCAACCACCTGCAGCTTGCAATAACAGACAATACAAATGCTGTCCGCTGCATCGGTTTCGGTATGGGAAAATTAGAAAAAAAATTGCTTGAGCACGAGTTCTTCGATGTCGCTTATCAGCCCCAGCTCAATACCTATAACGGCTCCTGCAACGTCGAGTTCGTCCTCGCCGACGTCCGGTTCGAATAGTGGTTATGGTAAGTAGTGAATGATTAAATAGTTACCAATTACCAGTTACCAATCACCGATTACCATCTCCTATGACAACCTTATCGATTTTGAACTGGCCCAGAGTAGCCGCCAAATTGAAAAAGTCCGCCGGCTCACCGTTGCCTATAGCTAATGCGATATGACCTGAGCCAAAACCTTCCAGTGCCCTCGTTGCGTCGAGCCCAATCCACTTATCACCCACATAAGCCTCCACCCACGAATGACCGCCAAACACATTTTCCCGACCGGCAAAGGCCTTCACATAAACAATACCGAAAACTACCCGCGCCGGTATCCCGATTGCGCGGCACATCGCCGCCGTCAGCACAGCAAACTCGGTGCAGTCACCGACTTTGCTGGCTGCAACTTCTGCTGCTGTCGCATAACCAACTGACAAACTCCTGTTCTCGATGTATTTAGACACAAACGATTCTATCCTCTTGACGGCCTCTGCCGCATCTTTGGTCTCGCCCACCGCTCGTTTGGCAAGCTCAACTATATCATTGTAGTCGCTCTGCACAAATCTTGTGGGCTTCATTGCCTCTAACGCATTGCTGTCTTTGCCCTCGTATGGAAACTTCGCTCCTGCCGGTGCAGCTACAGGCCTGACGGTCACGATTACTCCGCCTTCCTTCGGTTGCTCCACGCTTTGGTTGTCGCTGGACGGTATCATCAGCTTCGTCGATTGGCCGCTCGGCTTAAGGTAATACACAGCCGATTTCGCCGACTCAATACCATTTAACGGCTCCGTGCTGGCTATAAACATCTTGTCAACCAGTTCCACCACGCCATTTTCGCCGAGAGCAAATCCCTTGGTGCAGGCAACCATCTCAATTGGCTGCGTCCCCATCATAGGTACAACGCTCTTTTGCATGCGAAGGTCATCATCAACATAATCGGTGGTGACAATCTCGCCTCCGCCGGGCGCCTTAAAGGTAACCTTAACCTCCGTCAAAGCCGCGACGCGTCCCAGCAGGTCAACATTTTGTTTCGGCCCAATACGTATCTCGGCTTCGATAGCCTGCAAGCTGGTCGGCTCGAATATCTTGACGCTATATTCCAAACCTTCCTTAAGTCCCTTC
>JBAQFY010000194.1:0-52715 GCA_049287505.1 Sedimentisphaerales bacterium
GAGGAAACCGCTAAATACCACGGGAAAGGACATCATACCTACGTGCTTTGCCGCAGTGTGATGGACGCCGACGTGCTAATAAACCTGCCGAAAATGAAAACACACAAAAAGACAGGTGTTACCCTTAGCTTAAAGAATATGGTCGGCGCCAATGGTTATCGAAATTGCCTGCCACACCACACCATCGGCACACCCGCAGAAGGAGGTGATGAATTTTCGGACAGCAACTTGAAGAACAAGGTCCAGAGTCGGGGGATAGTTGGCATCAAGAAATATCTGACGAATCTTGGTGGTTGCGGAGGGGTTCTTACACAGGTTCTATTTAAGGCTGGCAAAGCAGTGTTTGGAGATACGAGTCGGGTAGTACGGTCGGGCAATTGGTATGGAAACGATACAGCCTGGCGCATGGTCCTGGACCTTAACAAATGCCTGTTTCATTTTGCTGGAGATGGCAGACCTCGAACCAAGCCTTTGCGCTATATGTCGTTGATAGATGGCATCATTGCCGGTGAAGGGGATGGGCCGGTAGCCGTCGATGCGAAGCCATGTGGGATAGTTATAGCCGGATTCAATCCGGTATCGGTTGACACGGTTTGTGCCGAATTGATGGGATTTGATTATCGCAGGCTTTGTGTTCTTGAAAGGGCTTGGAGAATAAAAGATTACCCATTGACTAACTGCATGCCCAACGAGATTCTCTGTAAATCCAATATTCAAGACTGGGACGTGGCGTTCGACAAACTTGAAGGCAGTGAGCATTTGGGATTTCGCCCACATTTCGGGTGGGTGGGTCATATCGAGCATGGAAAGACCGAACGAAAGCAGGAGGGGAAGTGTGGACTTTGAGCATTTTTATCTGCGTCTCCCAGTCCCCTGTCAGAATGCTCTGTGCAGTCTGTATGGAGCACGGCTCATTCGGAGGCGATATGGGAATAGCTACAAAGCGCTGGAACGTGAGGTATTTGAACGAGATAGGTTGACTTCGGAACAGATGAGAGCCCTCACTCGTCGGCGATGCCGGGCCATCGTGAAACATGCTGCCAGCACTGTTCCATATTACCGCCGGTTATTTGCAGAAATGCACATTGACCCTCAGGATATCCGTGGGCCTGATAACCTAACAGCTCTGCCAATTCTGGAAAAGCAGACAGTGCAACAGAACTTGGCTGATTTTCACAGTGAATCCAAAAGCCAGATGCAATACAGAACAATGCATACCAGCGGCACAACTGGGGCTGGGCTGATTTTCCCGATAACGCTGGAGGCCGAACAGGAACAGTGGGCTGTATGGTGGCGATACCGCGCTCGATTCGGTTTGGACCGGAACACGTGGCACGCCCACTTCTATGGAAAGTCCATAGTACCATTCGAGAGATCGAAACCACCTTTCTGGCGTGTCAACCAGCCGGGTCGACAAATCCTTTTTAGTGCCTACCACATGAGTGAGCATAATCTCACCTATTATGTGGAGGAGCTAAACAGACGACATCCTCCATGGATCCAGGGATATCCTTCGCTCCTGGCTTTACTCGGAGCCTTTATGTTGGAGAAAGGATTTGAGTTGAACTACAAACCAAAGGTTATCACGGTCGGGGCCGAAAATCTATTGCCACAACAGAAGATGGTCATCGAGAAAGCGTTTGGCACGCCTTGTCGGCAGCACTATGGCATGGGGGAAGGCGTGGCCAATATCTCGGAATGCCCGGAAGGTAATCTTCATGTGGACGAGGATTACGCCCATATCGAATTCCTTCCCGTGGACAGCAACTCATATCGTATTATTGGAACTAACTATACCAACTATGCCTTCCCGCTAATCCGCTATGATGTTGGTGATCTGGCCAGACTGGAAGATCCGGAAAAAAGATGTCCATGCGGGCAGATGGGGAGATTGGTCAGGTCAATTGACGGCAGGAAAGAAGACTACGTTCTAACACCCGACGGTCGGCGCATTGGCCGGCTCGATCACATCTTCAAGGACATGATTAATATCAAGGAATGCCAAATATTCCAGGAGCATGTGGAGCGAGTCGTTTTCAGAGTGGTTCGCGGCAAAGAATACACTGGAAAAGACGAAAAGATGCTTTTGCATGAAGCCCGCAAGCGGCTCGGAAACCGGATAGAAATAGACATTGATTACGTTGAAGCAATTGAGCGAACAAGCCGGGGAAAACTGCGATTTGTAATCTCAAAGGTTCCCGGTGCCCAAATAAACAACATTGGAGGCAAGAACTGTTGAAACAACTTGCATACAAACCCAAAAACGGAGAAATACAGGTCCTTGAGGTAAATATTCCAGTGCTTGGGCCGGGGAAGGTGCTGGTGAAAAATCACTATTCGCTGGTTAGTGCTGGGACAGAAGGCAGTTCTGTAACTGCAGCAAGAAAGAACCTGGCAGGAAAAGCAAAGGAACGACCACAGCAGGTGAAACAGGTGATCGATGCATTGAAACAGCAAGGACCTGTTCAGACCTACAGAGCGGTCATGAAAAAACTTGATTCATATTCGCCACTTGGGTATAGCTCTGCTGGAGAAGTAATAAGAGTGGCCTCTGATGTGCAAGGTTTTGTCGTGGGTAATCTTGTTGCCTGTGGAGGGGGTGGTTACGCAAACCATGCGGAGATAATAGCCGTTCCAAGCAACCTATGCGTGAAGCTCCCTGAGAATGCCGATTTGAAAAAAGCATCCTACAATACAATAGGTGCAATCGCCTTACAGGGCATAAGACAGGCCGATTTGAGGATTGGAGAGACTTGTGCCGTGATTGGACTTGGACTTATTGGCCAGTTGGCGTGTCTGATTCTCAGGGCAAGCGGCGTTAAGGTTGTTGGGATAGACATAAATCCGGGCGTTGTAGAAATCGCCTCTAAACACTGTGCGGATATGGCTTTTATAAGGGAAGAACCTGGATTAGCTGAAAAGATAGGTGAGTTTACTGGAGGGATTGGAATAGATGCCGTTATTATTACTGCCGGCACAAGCAGTCTTGACCCGATAAACTTTGCCGGCCAGATCGCACGAAAAAAAGGGCGGGTTGTGGTTGTCGGGGCCGTGCCAACAGGCTTTGATAGAGAGCCCCACTATTATCGTAAGGAGCTGGAGCTGCGGATGTCGTGCTCTTATGGTCCCGGACGGTATGACCTTAATTATGAGGAGAAAGGGCTGGACTACCCAGCGGCCTACGTCCGATGGACCGAAAAACGTAACATGCAGGCCTTCCAGGAACTGGTTCATTCCGGCCGCATAGATATCGACTACCTCACCACCCACGAATTCCCACTCGAGGAGGCTGCAAAAGCCTATGATATGGTCGTGAGCCACTCGGAGCCTTTTTTGGGGATTATTCTGAAGTACGATACGGACAAACCAATCGAAAAGGAACCTGTCACTGTAAGCCAGGTTCGTCCTGCTGGCAAAGTGGGCCTTGCTTTCATAGGTGCCGGGAGCTACGCACAGGGCTATCTCCTACCGAACATTCCCAAAGACAAAGAGGTCGTCAGGAAGGCGATAATGACGAACTCTGGGGCGACGTCTAAACGTGTGGCTGAGCGATATGGCTTCGAGTTTTGCACGTCGGATGTAAAGGACATTTTGGAAAGTGCAGATGTCAACACGGTGTTTATAGCGACGCGGCACGATTCACACGCAGAATACGTACTGAAGTCACTGCAAGCAGGCAAGCATGTGTTTGTGGAAAAGCCGCTTTGCTTAAGTACAGAGGAATTAAAAAAGATTGAAGAAGTCTGCCAAAGGGAGCACAAAGCCGAGAGCGGGCAATTAATGGTAGGATTTAATCGTCGATTTGCCCCCCTGACCAAGCTCCTTAAAGGAAAATTAAGAGGGAGCCCCATGTCTATGATATACCGGGTCAATGCTGGTGTGGTCCCTGCCGATACCTGGATTCAAGACACAGCCATCGGCGGAGGACGTATCATTGGTGAGGTATGTCATTTCGTTGATTTTCTGACATTTATGTGTGGTTCTTTGCCGGTGCGGGTCTATGCTTCGGCACTGCCAGAGCCAAGGCATCTGAATGATACTGTGACAGTCAATTTGGAGTTTGCCAATGGATCGGTTGGAACAATCTGTTATTTCGCCAATGGCTCAAAGAGACTTTCCAAAGAGTATATAGAAGTCTATCAATCAGGGCTGATAGGGATTATCCGGGATTTCAAGGAACTGAACATTTTCAGCAACGGCAAGCCCGAACGTAAGAAGCTACTGAACCAAAACAAGGGCCAGGCATTTATGATGAGGACTTTTGTTGATGGGATTAAGAACGGCGGTGCTCCAACGATTAGAGCCGATGAGATATTTGCCGTTACAAGGACAACATTCGGTATTATCGAATCCTTACGGAATCATCAGGCTGTTTCAATCCTTGCTTGAGTGAACGCGATGGACGTAAAGCCATATTTACGAAAGCTGCTTTCTTACATTGAATCAAATAATTATGCCGGTTATGACCCTTATGATGCTTTGAACAGTCCCTTGCTGTGGTTGTTAAGTTATAAGAATAAATGGGCGAAAATTGCTTTTACACAATTTACAAGGCGATGCCCGATTAATCTTCGGCCAATGCTTGGTATAAAGAAAGGGCACAATCCAAAGGGGCTCGGTCTTTTTCTGTCGGGCTACGCAAAACTCTATGCCGTTGAGAAAAAGCCCGAATATTTGGAGAAGATTGATTATCTGCTTTCCCTTCTGGAAAAACTAAGGAGTAAGGGATACTCAGGAAACTGCTGGGGCTACAACTTCGACTGGCAGTCAAGGACATTCATGCGGCCCAAGTGGACGCCGACTATCGTGAACACCTCCTTTATCGGCCATGCCTTGCTTGACTGCTACGAGCTGACGGGCAGGCAAAAAGCCCTGGATATGGCTATCCCGATTAGGGGCTTCATACTGGGTGACATCCACAGGACCAAGCTGGATGGCACGTTCTGTTTCAGTTACACACCGGCAGACACTGAAGCTGTGCACAATGCGAACCTTCTGGGCGCTTCGATTCTTGCCCGGTTGACGCGGTATTGTGACGATGATAGGCTGACGCAGGCGGCTCTGGCAAGCCTGGAATATTCGATGCGACATCAGCGGGTTGATGGGTCATGGTTCTATGCTGATACCAGTATCCAACGCTGGATTGACTCTTTTCACACCGGTTTCAATCTTCAGGCCATTCGGTATATCCTGGATGCAGGGTTAGCACCGGAGTACCGGGCGGCTTATCGTAAGGGTGTCGAGTACTACGCAGGAAATTTCTTTCTCGAAGATGGAACACCGAAATACTATCACGACCGGATCTATGCGATAGACATCCATTCGTCTGCCCAGGCAATCTGCTTCTTCTGCCGAGAAGGTAAGGAATACCAGGACCTCACAGACAGGATTGTCAATTGGATGCTGCAGAATATGTACAGCGGGAGAGGGTTCTTCTACTTCAGGAAGGGTAGGCTCTTGACGAACCGAATCCCTTACATGCGGTGGTCCCAGGCATGGGCATTCCATGCTTTGACGGAGTACAGTGCGAAATGGCTGACTTCCTAAAAGGGCAAACTTGTGCAAACACTTGATTGGTATTATCAACATCTTAAAGCGATGACTCCGGATAAGATTGCCTGGCGCATGCGGTCGTCGCTGCGCGATAGTGTTGACCGGCTCCTCGTCGGTCATCGGCAGCAGTTGAGGAGACCTGCGGTATTTTTGAACGGAGACGGTTGTGATGACGGCTCGGGATTTCGTGTGTGCGATATGGCCGTCAGTGACGGGGCATGGCTAAAGGCAAATGATGATGTTGATAAGCGGTGGTACGATTCCCTGCTGGACCGGGCGGAGCGGATTGCGGAGCATCGGCTCGATTTTTTCGACCTGAAGGATAAGCACCTTGGCGAACCGATTATCTGGAATCGCGACTACAAACGCCGTCAGGACACACCGATGACTTATTGTGCATCTCTGGATTACCGGGATGTTGAGAAGGCAGGGGACTGCAAGTTTGTCTGGGAACCCAATCGCCATCACCAGCTCGTGGTGCTTGGCCGAGCCTATCGAGCCAGCGGTGATATTAGATTTGCCAATGCCGTGGCGGAACAACTGGACAGCTGGCTCAAGCAGAATCCTTATGGTGTCGGGATGAACTGGCGGAGCGGCCTGGAACTCGGGATAAGGCTTATCAACTGGGTATGGGCTTTGGATATGATAGAGGAGTCGGAAGCTATCGACAACCAGCTACGACATCGAATATTGGACTGCGTAGCGCGTCATATCTGGGAAATCGACAGGAAGTATTCACGCGGCTCTTCCGTGAATAATCACCTGGTCGGCGAGGCGGCAGGAGTGCTTGTGGCAGCAAGTTACTTCGGAAATTTGAAGGAATCACCGCGCTGGCGGGCCCGGAGCCGGGAAATCCTCTGCCGGGAGATCCTTAGGCAAACATTTCCCGACGGCGGCACGTTGGAGCAGGCCATCGGGTATCATCTTTTCATATTGCAACTCTTTGTTGCAGCGGGAATCACGGCCCGCGCGGCGGGTCAGGATTTTCCCGAATCATATTGGTCGCGATTGGAAAAGATGTTCGAATTCCTGGGCGTCCTTAGCGAAGGCGGTGACAACTTGCCGGCATTCGGTGATTGTGATGATGGCTATGTATTGGATATCGGGCATAATCCCCGCAGCGTTCGCGAATGGCTGGCGGTTGGAGCCGCACTGTTCGGAAGAAGTGATTTCAAGTCGTGGGCAGGCGGATATGCCGAGCCGGTCGAATGGTTGTTGGGTGAATCCGGACGCAATAGCTTCGAAGCGATTCCGGAATCACAAATCGAGAGGATTACTTCCCAGGCTTTTAAGGATAGCGGTTACTATCTGCTGCAGCATGGTGAGTTTGGTTCGCCGGCACGTATCAGCGTGGTATTTGATTGCGGCCCGTTGGGGATGGGAGCCCTTGCGGGACACGGACATGCGGACGCCTTGAGTTTCACTCTCCGGTCGTTCGGCAGGGACGTGCTGGTTGACCCGGGGACATACGATTACTTCAGCTATCCAAAATGGCGGGAGTATTTTCGCAGCACGCGAGCGCATAACACGGTCGTTATTGACGGCAGGGACCAATCTGAGATGCCGGGTCTTTTTCTTTGGGGCAGGAGAGCAAAGGCTGATTGTTTGAGCTGGCAACCCACGGATGTCGGGGGCAAGGTAATCGGTAAACATGACGGCTATATGCATCTGAAGGACCCGGTTATACATAAACGTATGCTTGACCTGGACGGCCGGGAGCTTGTGGTACGTGATGACATTATTGCTCGCGGAAAGCACAAAATAGAGGTATTTTTTCATCTAGCTGAACATTGTGTGGTCATTCCGGCGGGTAGGAATCGTTATCTCGTCGATGTCGGCTGGGAAACAATTGAAGATGTCGGCCGGCGGACAGTTGAAATCGAATTGGATCCGTGTCTTAAGGTTGAGGAATTCAAAGGCAGCGAGGACCCGATTTGCGGGTGGGTCAGCCGAGGCTATCATCAAAAAGAGGCAAGCACAACACTTGTTGGCCGTTGCACTGGTGAGGGTAATACATGCCTTGTGTGCAGGTTCGATATAGGTGAATTGAAGCGAGCTGCCAAATAGATAAAGGCTGAATGAATGACGAAAAATGACAAATCCAATCAGCGACCGGTCATCGTAGCTGTGGTAGCAGCAGCTTTCCTGATGCTCGTTTCTACTGCAGCGTATCGCATTCTGGCTGCTCATCTGGAGGCTCCCGTGAATACCACTTCATTGCCTCCTGATGCATTGGAACGATTACCTCTGCAAATTGGCGATTGGACGGGTCAGAAAGTGCCACTGGACGAAGCCATAGTTCGTGCCACGGATACCGAAGCGCACATCAACCGTAGATATTCACGACACAACGCTTCGGAGTATATCTTGTTATATGTCGCGTACGGTGTAAGAGCACGTGACCTGATGCCGCACCGCCCGGAGGTCTGCTACACCGGTGCCGGCTGGACGCTCATTGATAAGCGTTCGATGGAACTGCCCCTGAGTGATGGAATGAAACTGCCATGCAACGTTTTCCAGTTTTCCCGCGGCACTTTGAACACAGAGAAAACGGTAGTTCTGGATTATTACATTGTTGACGGGCAATATTGCCGCGATGTTTCACTATTACGTTCCAAGGCATGGCGCGGCTCCGGCACAGTTCGTTATGTAGCTCAAGTACAGATAGTAACTTCCATCACATCGAATCTGACTGCCGATTCAGTAACGAGAACAGTCCGTGCATTTGCTGTCGAATCAGCTTCATCGATATCCCGACTGTTCGAGGATGCCGAAGAGAGTCAGCGCTCGGACAAAGATAGCTTTGATGATAACAATATGTTTAGTAGGGGGACCGGTAGTGATTAACAAGCTTATTCGCCGCGGACATGCTTCACAGATTTCCAGCAGACATCAAATGCAGGATATGAGACTTGTTTCAGTCTTATTGGCGATGCTGGCCGTGACTATGTTGTCATATTGGTCGATAAGTGTGAGAATTTTCAAGGAATGGCAAAGAAGCGATGATTACTCTGCGGGCCAGCTCGTTCCGCTGATTGCACTTTTCCTTGTTTGGCGCCAGAGGAAAACGCTTAGAAAATGCATGCTGAGGCCGTGCTGGTGGGGTATAGCACTGCTTATACTGGCACAGGCAGCGCGGTTTTACGGATTGCTGTTCATGTATGAATCGGGAGTGCGATACTCAATGGTACTGACCTTGGCGGGCCTGGTTCTTATGGTTGCCGGCCGGCAGGTGTTTCGCAGTGTCTCCTGGATATTAGTGTTCCTTTTTCTTATGTTCCCTTTGCCCGGGCGCGTTCACAACCTAATCAACGGACCATTGCAGAATATGGCAACAACGGGTTCGGTATTTCTTTTGGAGGCGTTTGGTGTCAGGGTCAGCCAGCAGGGAAATGTCGTGATGCTGAATGAAAAGGTCCCTATGGCGGTAGCAGAGGCCTGCAGCGGCCTGCGAATGCTTACGGCGTTCGTTATTGTCGCAGCATTTATGGCGTATATGGTGAAACGCTCGCCCCGACAGAAAGCAGTCCTGCTTTTGTCAAGTATTCCTGTCGCGGTGATGTGCAATATTTTGAGACTCTGCGTGACGGCGGTGCTGTTTCTGCTTGCAAGCTCCGAAATGGCGGAGAAATTCTTCCATGATTTTGCCGGTCTGGCCATGATGCCGGCTGCTGTTTTACTTATGTTCGGCGAGCTTTGGCTGATGGATAAACTGAAGGTGCCTGAGCCTACTCCACAACAGGCCCAGGCAAGAGCGCGAACCAAACCAGCCACCTCGGCCGGCGAGACACGGACGAAGAAAAGAAAACAATATGCATAGAGCCGAATAGCCGGCGCTTATTGATAGACTATAACTTCTTATAAACAAAATAGTTACAGGCGAAAGTGCCCATTTGGGAGTCGGCAACGAAAAAAAATAGTATTTTTTGAAAAAATATTCTTGACATCGATAGAAAATCCTGGTATTTGTATAAAAATGCATAATTCTGGAGTGATGGGTCGATGATCGACGGTAGGAGATTTATCGCAGCGATTGTTGGGGGGCTGGTCGTAACGGCGGCTGTGTATGCCGATATGGTGCCGGTGTCCCAGTCGGATGCCGGACGTCGGCAGTTAATTTACGATTGCAGACGGCCAGGTCTCCTTTACACGGATTTGTCAAGCCCATCCAATTTCCCCAGCTTCGCTGAGTTGTATTCGTGTTCTGTCGAGTTTTTACCCGGGGCAAGTGCGGATGTCAGTCAAGCCTCTGAGATGCAGCAGCCACAAATCTTGACGGATGGAACGGGCAGCTTGAGTTTATGTCTTTGTGCTTTGATAGGCCTGGGTTTGTGCAGAACCGCCCCGTGGGTGAAAAAACTATCCTTTTGCTTTGTCCCGGAATGGTACCACAACGGCGGACCGTTCCAGATAGGTCATAGCTATGCTGTAACACCGGAATCTCTCTGCCCCGTACCGGCTTTCTGTTTTATCCAGCCGGTCTGTATGGCGGAGGATTCTCTTACACAATACCGCTTAGGGACCATTATGTCCCTCTGGCGAAAATCACAATTCACACCAATTGTACTCGCATCCCGAGGACCTCCTGACATGTCATAAGAAAAGATTGTCTCCCTCTGTTTTAGGTGTGGGAGCAATCACCAGATTGAGCGATTTACTTGAACAAACGAAGAAGTTTTTACATTGACATGTTATGAAAGGATAAACAATGAAACGTATATTATTAGTGGTTTTGGTGGTTTGTTTGCTTGCAGGGCAAGCGTCCGCGGATATGTACACAATGGACGTAGCTACAGCCATTCAGCTTCGTGACATCTCTACCAGTTGGAGTGATACTACTGGAGGTGGATATAACTATTTGAAATGGGTTGGTTATAATCCTGGAACCAGCGCCGATAGGGTCTATGGCTCAGGTGCCTACGGCGAGACTATGTTTTACGCTGTCGGTTTCGCTGCGGACCTTACAGATCTGGATGATGACGGTGTTGCATCGGTGAAGATCGGCGTTGCGGGGGGTGCGGGTTCATTACCCACGGGTACCTATGATGGTTTTTACTTGCCCATTTCAAATGACAATGATGACAACTATAAATACAAGCTGTATGTAGATGATGCAACAACTGGTTATTACGAAAGTGCCAGTTGGACGTCATTAAGCGCAGACACACAAACGACGCTGATACTTGATCTTACACAACCTGGTGATGGGGGGCTCGACTTCAGTAACTTGAATGACATAGGTTTTATCGTTCAAATCTATGGTATGGCTGGCGTTAGCGATACTTTCCACACCTCGATAGTTCCTGTTCCTGGCGCGGTCATACTTGGTATTCTCGGCCTGGGTGTAGTTGGCTGGAAATTGCGTAAGTATGCATGATAGCCCTATAATAAATAATAGGCAATCATGCAGTCATTACAAAACTGACGGCGAAGCCCCTTTAGATAGAGGGGCTTCGCCGCAGGGTATTGGTCATCTCAGTGGGGCGATGAGTGGTTAACCTGTCTTAGTTCGATGGGTTATTAAAAGGTAGTATTGAAAGCAAACATTAGTAGTCTGTCACACATGCTTTGAGTTGTTGTCATTCCGCACCCATTCGGCTTTGCTCAGGGCAGGCTTTGATGCGGAATCCATTGTTTCAATTCTGGATTCCTGCTTCCGCAGGAATGACAAACCATCAATTGAACTGTGACAAAGTATTAGGTCCGGAAAGGGTGTACAATTGTCCTAACGGCCTGTAACAGCTCAACTGCCGGGCGCTGCTTATGGGAACAACCATCACCCCGACCGAAGTGGAGGGGTCGTCTGTTAAGATAGATTCCTCGCCTTCGCTGCCCCTTCGACTGCCCCTTCGGCTTCGCTCAGGGCTGCGGCTAAAATCAGGGCTAAAGGCTTTTTTCGCTCGGAATGACGGCCCTGCAAATTACATGTTACAGACCACTAAGGCATCCTGTTTCTTTACTGTATTAGAAGTGGAGCTCCTTTGAAAAAACTCGGGGGCTTCTGTGGGGGTAATCTTCGCACATAGCCGGCTCGAATATGCTTTGCATAGCATACGTGCCGGATTAAAAGTATTTATACCAATTGCAGTTAGAAATTGCCGAAAGGTTCGAATTTATACTAAATTTAGAGGGCCTGGATTCCCGCTTTCGCGGGGTATGTGTTTAGCCAGGGAAAAAGCATCCCCAAAGCCTTCGGCTTTGAGGCTGCCACCCAGTAAAATTATTAAAGAATGTGTGGCAGCCTCAAGCACAGGATTCCAGCAAAGCGGAGTCCAAGCTTGGGGATGGTCATTTAAGCCGGGTCTGTGGAAAAAGTCCGAGAGCGACGTTTTGAGATTGCCGCGCGATTTTTCAAATCGCTCGCAATGACCTGAAAACGCCTTTCGTGTCATTGCGAGGAGCCCTTCGGCTATGCTCAGGGTAAACTCCGCGACGAAGCAATCTCGACTTTTTCAACAAACCCTTCCGCAGGAATGACAAAATCAGGCAACTCGCCGCAACCAGCCGTGCCAGAACTACGGCTCGGCAGGTGCTTCGCAGCGGGTCGGCAATCATTAACTAAATTTGGTGTAAGGAGTATTTTGCAGCTTTTCTGTACAGAATATTGTCGTAACCGTTCACGGGGTAATCTGTTGAATTTTGACTATATTTACGTCATTGCGAGTGAGGTCCTTCGCTTACGCTCAGGATAAACTCCGCCGAGCGTGGCAATCTCTGCGAAAATTTGAGATTGCTTCGGCCTAAAGGCCTCGCAATGACACAAGAACGCCGTTTTGCCCTTTTGAAGGTTACATATTTTGTCCTTGAGAAGCTGTTCAAATCATCTTCAATCAGATTAGATTTAAATACCGATAACACGTCAATAAACGGTAAGTCAATAATATTTTAGAGGAGGTGTGTCATGTTTGATTGGAACAGATGTGCGAAGATTAACGTAAAGGTGCTTATAGTTCTGATAATTGTTACCGCAGCAATTGGAACTTCCTTATTCGCCGCTCGTCACATCCGGAGAAACATTCTCTCGGAAATGGCTCTGAGAGAGGGGGAAGCTGCTTATGAAAAGGAGGACTGGCCGGCTGCATATAAAAACCTCAGGGAGTACTTAGGCAGAAATCCCGATGATGTCGAAGTCCTCAAGAAGTATGCCAAAGCAAGGCTGTCCATCCGTCCGCTCGAGGCCAGTCATATCACCGGGACGATCGCGGCATATCGCCGTATCCTGCAGCTTGACCCCCTCGACGAGGTCGCATACGAGAAGCTCGCTATGCTATACGCCGGTATAGGCAATTTCGAGGAGCTTGCCCACATTGCCCGAACACGGCGTGAGAATGACCCGAATGACCGAAATGCACCGCTGTGGCTGGCTGATGCTTTGAGCCAACTGAAGAAAACGGACGAAGCTCGACAGACGCTTGAGAAATTCATAGAGGAGCTCGAGACGCTTCCTGACAAGCATATCGAGTACGTGCGAGCCTGTGTAAAGATGAGCAAAATCTCAGCCGAAGATGATTTTGCCGGGGCAAAAACTAAAGCCCTCGAATGGCTTAACAAAGCTATAGACTACGCCCCGGAATCTGTTGAGGCGCTGGCGCATCGTGCAGGATTTTACCGCACAACGCCGGAAATTCCCGGCATGGCGGAGAAAGACAGGCTGGCACTTGCCCGCAAAGATCTCGAGGCAGCCGACGAGCTTGGCACAGACAATCCCCGAATTCGCTATTCCTTAGGTGCAGAATGGATGGCACACGGCGAGCTCGACCGGGCGGCCGCCGAGCTGCGGGCTGCTGAAAATCTCACGCAGGAAATATTAGAGGAACACTTCTTAGATATAGATGACTGGACCGTAGCAAGATTTCTCTTCGCTTCGGAACTGGCGATACGGAGGAAGGACACAACCGAAGGTGCGTCTCTGGCCGATGAAGTGCTGACAGTGCTGAAAGAAAAAAGGCATAGGGTCCAGGCTCTCCCGACTTCTATTGGACTTTATATTGCCGCAGGCAAGGTTTCGGAGGCACGGGGCTGTCTTGATGAGTATCTTGGCTCGATATATACCCAGGAAGGGGCCGCAGAACCCAGGCTGAGGCTCGCTTACCTGCAGGCCCTGGTGGCGAAGGCTGAGGATAAACCATACGTTGTCATCGATGTTCTGCAGCCGGCCATTGTAGATGATGCCTCTCGCCCCGAGCTGTGGCAGCTATTGGCAGAGGCCTTTAGTCGAACAGACCAGACCAGACGGGCGGTGAGCGCGCTGATAAAATATCTTCGTTTTCATCCGCGAGACCCGGAAATGACGCTGCAACTGGCAAAAGAGTACCTCAATCTGCGAGACTGGAACAGAGCATTTCAAACCGTGCGACTGGCGGAGCCTCTGGATCCCACGGACATTGTCATCAGACTGCTTCGCATTGAGGCGAGCATTTACCTGGCGTCCGAACAAAGTTACAGAATAAACACGGCAAGGCTCGAAGAGCTGTCAGCCGAATTGACAGAATTGCGCAAGGAGCATCCTGAGCGAGTTGATATTCGCATATTGCAGGCCATCATCGCTGTTTACCTTGAACAACCTGAGAAGGCCGAAAGGGAGCTGAAGCTGGCCATTGAAGAATGTCAGGAACCGCTAAGGGCTGAGATGCAGCTTGTCAGGCACTATTACAGAACTAAACGTTTGGCCGAAGCGCTCAGCATCTGCCAGATTTCCTGCGAGCGTCATCCCGAGGTTGCCGAGCCCTGGCTTTCTTTGTCGGGCCTTCATGTGGCAAAAGGCGATTACGACTCGGGTCGCAGTTGCCTTAGACAAGGGCTGGATAAGGTAACCGGCCAGTGGGAAAAGCGGTCTTTATCGATAAGACTTGCCCTGCTGGAAGTTTTGCATGGGGATAAGGCAACGGGAATAAGTATTCTAAGCGAGGTTGCAGCGCAAGATAAGCAGGAAGTCCGCGCTCGCTCGCTGCTTCTGGGTATCCGCGAGGTCCAAGAAGACCAGGCCATGGCCGAAAAACTGGTCAGGGAATTGCGCGAGGCCGAGGGTGAAAGCGGGCTATTGTGGCGCTTGTATCAAGCGTCGTTGTGGCTGTCGTCCGAGGACTGGCGTTCGAGGCAGCCCAATATTACTGACGCGCTTCAATACTGCATTAATTCAGACCCTGAGTGGTCGGCACCAGCATTACTCCTGGTGAACATGTATGAGAAGCTGGAGGATTTCAGGCGTGTCGAAGATACATGCCGGCAGGCGCTCATCAGGAATCCTTCGGCGACAGATGTGGCAGATACATTGGTGAGCCTCCTTGAAAGACAAGGGCGTTTTTCGGATGCCGAGAAGGTTCTCCAGCAGATTGAAACGAACCCCCGGGTTACCAGTGCGTGGTATGTCCGAATGGCTCTTAGAGCAGGGGACTTTTCCCGAGCAATCGACGAGTTGAAACTCAGGGTATCCAATGACGACCGAGACGCTAACTCACGAATACTTCTGGCACGACTTGTTTACTGGCAAACCGGGGATGCCGACCAGGCTTTTGCATACCTGAAGGAAGCCGAAGCGATAACGCCGGGCTCCATGGCGCTAACGGCGGCAAGGGTGTCAATCCTAAGGGCAGAAGGTAAAGCCGAAGAGGCTCATCGAATCCTTAATGATTATGTGGAAAGTAGTAATGTCTTTAGTGCCTATGTCATGCGGGCGGCATACTTAGCTAATGAAGGTGAATTTGAACGTGCCGAGCAGGACTACAGGAAGCTGACAACCTTCGCTGAACAAGGTGCAATAGGCTTTGAATTGTTAAGCAACTTCTATGCCAGGAACGAGAAACTCGATAAGGCCGTAGTGACACTTGAAGAGGGTTTGAATGCGTATTCTGCCAATTTGAGATTGGAGCGAAGGCTGATGAAGACATTGTTTCTGCGGGGGCATGCGCAAGACCGACAGAGGGCACTTGAAATGCTTGCAACACTTGAAGAACGACTGCCGCAGGACCCCGAACTGATGAAGATTCGAGCTCTTCAAATTTTAGAGGAGTCAACACCACAGTCACTTAAGGCTGCCAGAGAGAAGCTGGAACATGTTATCAAACTGGAACCGACAGCGGTTGATGCGCATCTTTTGCTGATTGGTATCGCGATGCAGGAAGGTAACTACGAGACCGCCCGCGATTGTGCGATTCGGGCTGTTGGCTCCAATCCAGACAACTTGGCATTGATATTGGCCAGAGGCAGGGCTGAGCTTGTACTCGAGAATACACAGATGGCGGCCGAATTAGCTCGCATGGTTCTTCAGACAGACTCGACCAACACTGGAGCCTTGAGTTTACTCCTGGATGCTGCGTTAGTCGGCGACAATGACAGTCTTCTTGGGGAGGCGAGTGCATTGGCTCGCTCGATGCTTGAGGAAGATCCAAACAGTGTTGAAGTCCGAGACGAGTTTGTGGCAGTTGCGCTGAAGATAAGGGAAGATCGCAGCCTTCTTGAGAAGGCCCGGGCACTGATCGAATCTGCGCTTGGCAGCAATCCCACAGACGAAAAGCTGCTGATTTCGCGGGCACGTGTTTTGGCTTCCATGGAACTACCTCAGGATGCAATTCCTGAACTGGAGGCCTATTGCCAAACAAAGGAAGGAAGCAGCAGTGTTGCCGCAATTGTGACACTTGCCGACCTGTATCGTCTCTCCGGTGACATGGACAAGTCAAAACAAAGGATTGAGCAGGCGGAACGGTTGGACCCGAATAATCAAGCCGTGATTCATGCCCGATTATTATGGCTGGTGGCGCAAAACCGATTTGAAGAGCTAACGGGAATCAGCTCTGTTTATCTTTCGTCCGAAAAGCAAGACCCTATGACACTTGTGAGGGCTGCATCGATCTTAGCCGCATTGGATTCGATGACACTCAAAAAAGAAGGATTAAAACTTTATGAGCATGCTATTACCCTATCGCCGACATTGATAGAAGCGCGCCTGGGTCAGGCTTCTACTATCTATCAGACAGGAGATGCCGAGCGTGCAGAGAAGGTTTACCAGGAATTGCTCAAGCAGTATCCAAATGACATACGAATTCTCAACGACCTTGCATGGATTCTTCAAGAGCATTATCATCGTTACGCTGCTGCACTGGAGCTGGCGGATAAAGGTTTAAGCCTTGCGCCCAATGAGCTGCATCTTCTTGATACGAGGGGTACGATTCTTCTCAATATGGAGGACCGGCTTGCCGATGCGAGGAACGACTTTGCAAGGCTTGTAGAGTTATCGCCCCCTGATACTCGCCAACAAGCAAAGGCACTTCTGCAACTGGGCCGCATTTGTGCAAAACTCAATGACCTCATTCAAGCAAAACAGTACCTGCAGAACGCATTGGAGATTGACCGAAAAATTGACGTATTCACAACTGACGAACGGTCGGAGATCACGAGAATTGTTCAGCGAAGTGGGACGCAAGCTGTTAACAAGTAATATGACTTCGAGTAAGATTGGGCCGAACAAGCCGCATTGGTACTGCATTTGTAACAGGAAGATTTGAAGATGAAGATGAAGTTTTCAAGAGTTTTGCTTGTTATGTCTCCTGTAAAGAAAACGTACCAGCGGGTATTGGCCGTTACGTATTTACGGCGAGGCGATGAAATGCGGACTGTCATGTCAGGATAAAGAACAGGCGGGTTTATCAAAGGTCAGAAAACTCGTATAATTAACATAATTAACATGTTTTGGCGTGTGAACTTTAGCCATTTTAATAATATCGTTTGTCATTAAAGATTTTTTTAAAAAAGTTTGATAAGTTTTAGGTTTTGGGGTGAAGCCCCATTTGATTCGTAAGTATTTGAAAATAAAGACTTTAACACGAAAGTTTTTTAGTTAAACCGCACGGATTCGCGGTAGATTAGCTTTTTTTGCAAAAAAAACTTGACACTATCGGACCCGGTAGCTATACTTAAAAGAGCACTATAACTGCGCATTTTTATAAAGATGTTCCAGCTTGAAGTGCTATTAAGGGCATGGAGGTATCGTTAAAGAGTACAACGAAAACGTTGGAAACAACTTTGTGAGGAAGGTAAAGGCCATGAGAAGGATAGTATTTATTACAGTAATGTGTGCATTTGCATTTGTAGCAACGCCGGCGTTGGCTGATTTTCATGGAGAAGGTGACTATGGAGGAACAGCCAATTGGGACCGGAAAGACGGCTACTACGCGGGTCAAGGTGGTGAGTTCACAATATGGGGTTCCGAACTCTCGAACTCTGCTTATGCTGGCAGCACAAGTGGATTAACCTGGGATAGTATAGGTGGACCTGAATCCTTCCAAACGTTCTGTGTAGAGATGGGCGAGACGATATATGAGCCGATGGAAATCTGGGTCAGCGAAGCCTCCACTACCCAACTCACCGTGTATGGCTCGGGCTCTCATGCCTGGAAAGGTGGGAGCAGTTTTGGGGATGACCTCGATCCAATGACGGCTTATCTGTACACAATGTTCGCCACAGGCACCCTGGACGGATACAACTATACTGCGGGCGCTGACCGGGTAGCGTCTGCTGTAGCGCTGCAGACGGTAATATGGGGTATTGAAGGAGAGTTGGGCCCGAGCTGGAGCCCATCCGGCACTTTGCAGACGACGTTCTACAATGCTGCCGTCGCGGAGAATTGGAGCGACATTGGTAATGTGCGCGTATTGCAGATGACAACAGAATATGGAAAACTAAAACAGGACCAGCTTTACCTTACCCCGATTCCGGGTGCCGTGGTTCTTGGCATTCTCGGCTTGGGTGTAGCTGGCTTTAAATTACGCAAATATGCATGATAGCCCTGTAGCAGGCAATCATGTGAGCAGTAACAAGAATGGGGGCAAGCCGCAGGTCAAGAATGTGCTAATCTAAATCTCAGTTCCTTCGCATATCTATCTACTTTTCCGCACAAGAACAATTATGAAGATACTAAATGTAGTTGGTGCCAGACCAAATTTCATGAAAATAGCGCCGTTGATGGCTGAGTACAGCCGGCATGAGAACATTCATGCAATTCTTGTCCACACGGGACAGCACTATGACGACATAATGAGTGACCTCTTCTTCAGCGAATTGGGTATTCCCAAGCCCGATATCAATCTGGATGTGGGTTCCGGCAGCCATGCCGTACAGACCGCCGAGATTATGAAGAGGTTTGAGCCGGTTCTCATCGACCATAAACCAGATGTGGTTGTGGTAGTAGGCGACGTGAACAGCACTATTGCCTGTGGACTTGTTGGAACAAAACTCGGGATAAAGCTTGCTCACGTCGAGGCAGGACTGCGCAGTTTCGACCGCTCTATGCCGGAAGAAATCAATCGTGTCTTGACAGATTCTATAAGCGACTTTCTTTTCTGCACCGAGCAAAGCGGCGTTAATAACCTTCTCGAAGAAGGAGTCTCCCCCAAAAGAATCCATCTGGTCGGGAATGTTATGATTGATACACTATTGAGAAATGAGGAAAAAGCTAAGAAGTCAAATATCTTAATCCTATTAAATCTTAACGGAAACGATTTTGCAGTCCTTACTTTGCACCGTCCTTCAAACGTTGATGATTACGTTGTTTTTGGCAGGATTCTCGACGCCCTTACAATCATACAGAATGATATGCCTGTAATTTTCCCCGTCCATCCTCGGGCCCGAAAGAACCTGATGTCTTGCTCGCTCGGTAAACGTGTTGAAGAAATGTCCGGCTTGCGTTTGACCGAACCTATGGGGTATCTGGACTTTCTGAAATTAATGTCTAATGCAAAATTGGTGCTGACTGATTCAGGAGGAATACAGGAAGAAACAACTATTTTGCAGATTCCCTGCCTCACACTACGAGACAACACAGAGCGCCCAATCACAACCGAGCTCGGCACCAACCAGGTTGTCGGAACTAATCCCACAAAGATTATCGAGGCTTATAGGCGAGCTTTGAACGGTGGTTGGCATAAGCCCGTGATACCCCCACTTTGGGATGGCCGCGCCGCCGAGCGCATTGTAAGAATTCTTCTGGAAGAAATCTAATCTTTGAGACCTGTTTTCAACATCAGGTTGCTGACAACTGCGATACTTTTTACTGCGGCCGTTCTTGTCTTTACCCACCTGCCTCAAGAGATAATACCATCACCATTGCTAAAAGATGGCATCGGCGAGCTTGAACATTTTTTGGCGGCAAGCATAAAGTGACGCACTTTATCACAGCTCGAAGTAGCCCCGGCTGGTTTGAAAGCATAAGTGAACACAAGCAGGCTCTCAAGCTATTTACTTGACTGTAGTTCAAGAGCAGTTCTTTCCACATCCGACTATACGCGGAGGAAGTTGTCGGAACAAATCTTCTTGATATCTTCTTCAGTGTAACCCTTTTTCAGAAGCTCAAAGATTAAGTTCGGATAGCAGGAAACATCTTTTAAGCCAACAGGGAGGTTGCCTCCAACACCATCAAAGTCGGACCCCAAACCGACGTGCTCAATTCCAACCAATTTTACAACATGGTCAATATTTGCAACAACATCTGAGATGTCAGCATCGCCGAGCGGATTTTCCTGAGCATATTCTTCGAAGTACTTCTCCCTTTCATCACCTTCCAAATTTTTAGCTTCAATATATTCTAATATTTGCGTCCTGCGGTCTGCATATTCCCTGTTGATTTGCTCATTAACAAACATAGAACCAAAATTGATTTGAATTACTCCTCCTTTTTTCGCCAATAGTTTTATCATCTCATCGTCCATATTACGTTCCCATCCTAGCGTAAAATGGCGACAAGATGAATGTGTGGCTGCCACAGGTGCTTTTGAGAACTCTATTATCTGGTAGAATGTCTTGTCTGAAACATGTGAGACATCTATGAGCATCCCCAAACGATTCATTTGGGAAATAACTTCGGTGCCAAAAGGACTTAAGCCATTCCATTTCGTTTCTTCGTCAAAAGACGAATCACAAATATGATTGTTCTTTGAATGTACAAGGGTGATATAACGGATACCGCGGTCATAGAAGTATTTTATGTTGTCAAGATTACCTTCAATAGGTGAGCCATTTTCCATTCCCACAGCAAGAGATATTTTACTATCACCAAACTGTTCTTTCGCATCCGCAACTGACCCGGCCATAACAAACTTATCAGGCCAGGTTTCAACAAAACCTTCTATTTCTCCAATTTTTTTCTGGACATTCGGTTTGGAATTTGATAAAAAAACATATTATAAGTATTTCCCTCAAAGGAGGGGAATAAGGCCTTAGACTTAGCTTATGTTTGTAAGATTTTTCCCGTAGGTACACGTGTCCAGATACTTCAATTATTGAAATGTCACGCTCTTTGTGTTGGAGCCCTTTCGGTTCGGTTAGATGTTACCCCATGAGCATTTTAGAAAAAGCCAAGAATGAATTCATCCGTGTCTGCAATGAGCGAAGCCTCGATTTGAATCAGACCGTCATTATCCAGCCCTTACTACCACGTGATGCCATCGGAGATGCGGAGGGTGATTTCGTAATCAAGAAGGGCAAAGAATATGTGATTGAGGCCACATTCGAAAATGCACGTGGGCAAGCCTTTACTGGTACACCTTGTGAGTGGAATGGAACGTTAGAGGAGATATTGTCTCTGGAGCTGTCGGACGTAAGCAATCGAGGCATTTTCGTGTCCGCTATGAACGCGGTACTGCGTTCTCTCGGTGTAGCGGCCGGCACAATCCACTGCCGCGATGAGGACCCGACCAACTGCGGCCCCGAGATTGCAGGACAACTTAAGGCCCGCTTCGGGTCCAAACGAATTGGCCTTGTTGGTCTTCAGCCAGCCATTTTGAAAGGTCTTACAAAACATTTTGCACCAGAGTTCGTTCGTGTCGTGGACCTTAATCCTGACAACATTGGCAATCTGAAGTTTGGCGTCGAAGTCTGGGACGGACAAACCGACCTGCAGCGTCTCGTGGAATGGTCGGAGGTCGGCCTGGTTACAGGGTCCAGCATTGTCAACGGTAGCATCGACGATATCGTTCGATATTTCAAAGAAGATGGGAAACCTCTGGTGTTTTTCGGCAACACCATCTCCGGCGCAGCAGCCTTATTGGATATAGACCACATCTGCCCGTTCGGGCGTTGAACATACTTGTTTGGATCGTATGAGCTCACTCTTTGCGAATTAGCAGTTTTGAGGCCAGCTTTTCACAAGGAAGTCGGCCTGTTCGCCTTGCCCATAAAAACTCAACGCCCAACTCTTATGAAAATCTAATTGTTGTGGAAATCATTCCTATGTGGTACAAATAAAAATATGTCAAATACGGTACAGAGTAAAGAACGAGATGTTATTTTGGACTCAATCACCGAGGGTGTTTTTACGGTCGATTCAAATTGGCGGATCACCTCGTTCAACCAGGCAGCCGAGGAGATTACAGGTATCACGCGTGAAAAGGCTGTTGGGCAAAAGTGCAGCGATATTTTGAGAGCGGATGTTTGCGAGACGGACTGTGCACTGCGTGAAACAATGGAAACCGGCAAACCTGTAATCAACAAAGCGGTTCACATCGTTGATGCCAAAGGAGAACGACACGCAATTGCCATATCTACGGCTTTGCTAAAAAACGAAAGTGGTAAGATTATTGGAGGCGTGGAAACATTTCGTGATATGAGTTTAGTAGAAGAGCTTCGAAAGGAAATTGAAGGCCGGTGGTCCTGCGAGGATATAATTAGCCAAAATCACCGGATGCAAAACCTCTTCAGTATACTTCCCAATATTTCAGAAAGTGATTGCAACGTTTTAATTGAGGGCGAGAGTGGTACCGGTAAGGAACTTTTCGCTCGGGCGATTCATAATTTAAGTTTCCGCAAGAACAAGCCTTTTGTCGCGGTTAGCTGTGGCGCTCTACCTGATACCTTGTTGGAATCTGAGTTATTCGGGTATAAAGCGGGGGCATTTACAGACGCTAAAAAAGATAAGCCTGGACGTTTTGCAATAGCTGAAGGCGGTACGATCTTTTTGGACGAGATAGGCGACATATCTGCGGCCGTGCAAGTTCGACTGCTTCGTGTTTTGCAGGAACGCACTTATGAGCCGTTGGGAGCTGTTTCAACAGTTAATGCTGATGTTCGTGTTATTACAGCAACCAATAAAAAGCTTGACGAACTCGTCGAACAAGGTCAGTTCAGGGAAGATTTATTTTATAGAATCAATGTTATGAAATTGGAACTACCTTTGCTGCGAGATCGTAAAGATGATATTCCACTCCTAGTAAATCACTTTATCAGCCGTTTCAACCGCCTGCGTAGCAAAAACGTTAGCTGTGTTACAGACGAAGTCTTAGCGATTCTTTTGGCGTACGACTACCCAGGCAACGTGCGTGAACTTGAGAATATAATTGAGCATTGTTTTGTTTTGTGCCAGGGTGAAATAATAGAAAAGAAGCATTTGCCGGCCTCGGTCTGTCCAACTTCAAGCGTGGATAAAGTAAAGACTGGTGAGATAACAACACTAAAGCAGATGGAAATCCTTCTCATTATTGAGGCGCTGCGGCGAAACAAGGGCAATCAGACGGCTACAGCTAAAGAATTGGGCATCAACAAAAGTACACTGTTTCGGAAATTGAAAGCGCACGATATCAAACCCGAGGCTTACACTTAAATGAACGTTAATATAACCAATTCATAATATCATTCAGGCTGAGCAAACTTCAAGGTTGCATATTGCAATGGATAGCAACTGCCGAGAATTGCAAATTGCAATCCCATGAGGTACTTTTTAGAAAGCCTAAGCCATCTGCAAGTTTTCATAATCTCTTATAACAACGGATGTTGAGATTCTTTTCCCTTTTCTGCTGATCTTCCTGGCATATTGCTTGCTCAAGCAACATCTGAAAGGTCATTGTAATGAAAATAGCAATTCCAGTATGGAACGGCTGTGTATCGAGTGCTTTTGATTTTGCTCACAGACTTTTGCTGGTTGACATACAGGATGGTTCTGAGACTAACCGTTCAGAGATTTCTTTGAGCAATGAGCCAATCCCCCAAAAGGCGAGTAGATTAAAGAGCTTAGGGGTTGATGTGCTCATTTGTGGAGCAATTTCACGTTCATTAGCTTCTCAGGTTGCAGCATCTGGAATCGAAGTTCTGCCCTATGTACTTGGTTCGGTAGATGAGATATTGAAAGCATACTTGATAGGCCAGCTTGGTCAACCCAGGTTTGCAATGCCCTGTTCGTGGCCTGGAGCCCGGAAAGGTTTTCGCCGAGGGCATCGATGTCGTCGTGGACGGCAGTAGCATAAGACAAGTTTTTTTGACAATAGTTACGGTTGATGAGGATAGAGATGTAACCGACGGAGACGGAGTCTAAGTTTAATAATAGTAAAGGAAAAACATATGAAAGTTGCAGTAACATCACAAGGTAAAGAACTTTCGAGTGAGCTTGATCCAAGATTTGGTCGGGCCAAATGGCTTATTGTCGTTGATACCGAAGAGGGTGATTTTAAGGCTTATGACAATGTTTTGAATTTGAATGCTGTCCAGGGAGCTGGAATTCAAACTGGGCAAAATATAGCTAATCTTGGTGTGGAGGCGGTGATAACCGGTAACGTAGGCCCGAACGCCTTCAAAACACTTGACGCAGTGAATGTAAAGGTATTCCTTGCGAGCTCCCAAACCGTTCAAGATGCGGTTGATTTGTTCAAAGCAGGCAAGTTAAAAGAAGTAGACAAAGCTAATGTTGAGGGGCATTGGATTTAGAAATTAGTTTTTAAAGTGGGGAAAATCGGAAGATGCAGATTTATTTAGATTGTATTCCATGTTTTATTCGTCAAACACTCGATTCGGTAAGATTGATTACTGACGATGAGAAAATCCAAGAACAGGTGGTGCGGGAAGTTCTTCGGCTGGCCAGTGACTTAGATATGAGCCAGTCTCCTCCGGTGATTGGGCAACAGATACATCGAGTTATTCGAAAGTTAATTGGTAACAATGACCCATATCGAGAACTCAAACAGCGATATAACCACCTGGCGTTGAGAATACGTACCGAATTGGAAGAGCATGTCAGGACATCCGAAGATCCATTGGAAACAACAGTTCGTTTGGCTATCGCTGGAAACATCATAGATTTGGGTGTTAAAACGTCAATAGCTGAATCTGATATAGAAAGAATAATTAACGATTCGCTGACAGCGGATTTCGACCGTCGGCAGATAGAAGAATTTAGAAATGCAGTAAACCGAGCAGAGAAAATACTCTATCTGGCGGATAATGCCGGCGAGATAGTTTTTGATAGTTTGCTGATTGAGCAGCTTCCCCGGGAAAAAGTTACAGTGGTCGTCAAGGGTGAGCCTGTCATAAATGATGCAACAATGGAAGATGCTGAATTTGCCGAGCTAACTGAAATAGTAGAGGTGATTGATAACGGCTCGGATGCTCCTGGTACAGTTTTGGAAAGCTGTTCACAATTTTTTCGCAATCGTTTTGCAGAGGCGGATTTAGTTATTGCCAAGGGGCAGGGCAACTACGAAACGCTCAGTGATGTAAACAAGAGTATATTTTTCATACTGAAGGCCAAATGCCCCGTTATTGCCAGGGACCTTGGTTGTGAAGTCGGCGAAATGATTTTAAGAAAGAGCGAATCATTTAACGATATTGTTGATTTAGTTAAGGAGGTTAAATAGATGCCAGGATTTGATGGTACAGGGCCGTTAGGTCAAGGTCCGATGACCGGACGAGGCCAAGGGTTTTGTGTTTTGAAAACTTCCGAAGAAAACCCGGGCCAGGTAAAAGGTTTTGCGGGATTACAGAGTGTACCCGTTGGTCAAATAAATGGAAATTTTGAAAATACTGTAAAGGAGGTGATTAATATGCCACTTGGAGACGGAACAGGTCCGGCCGGTATGGGACCAATGACTGGAAGAGCCGCTGGCTACTGTGCAGGGTATCCGGTGCCGGGATATATGAACCCTGTTGTAGGTAGGGCCCGTTTCTACGGTGCCGGTGCGCCGGCAGTGGGGCCCTATGGTGCAGGTTCGTATGGTTATAGTGCTGTCTATGGAATGCCTTACGTCGGCTATGGCAATCCGTGGCTTCGCAGAGGCTTTGGTTTTGGATTCGGCAGAGGTTTTGGTCGAGGCCGGGGTTGGGGACGAGGCCGGGGTTTTGGTCGAGGCCGTAGATTTTGGTAGTAGAGTAAATCGTTAATTGCAGAAAGGAGGCATATTATGCCAAGAGGAGACGGTACAGGGCCTACCGGCCAGGGACCCGGCACAGGCCGGGGTATGGGTCGAGGCAAAGGCCAAGGTAGAGGCAGGATGGGCGGGCCATTTGCCGCAGGGCCGGGCGGTAATTGCGTATGTCCGAACTGCGGGCAAAAGGTTGCTCATGTTGCCGGACAGCCTTGTAATGCGAAAAGCTGTCCTGAATGTGGTACAAAAATGACAAGAAGTTAACATTTTTTTGAAAGGAGAATTACTATGCCAGGTGGAGATGGTACGGGTCCTGGAGGTATGGGACCAATGACAGGTAGAGCTGCGGGTTTTTGTGCGGGATACCCGGTGCCGGGTTATATGAATCCGACTGGTGGAAGAGGATTCGCCGGCCGAGGCAGAGGTTTCTGGGGCCGGGGCGGCGGCCGCGGCTGGAGAAACTGGTTTTATGCAACTGGATTGCCGGGATGGGCAAGGGCTGGATATGGCTGGCCCGCCTGGAGTGGTGTCCCTTTCGGCCCAGATGCGCCAACGGTAACTGCTGAACAGGAGCTTGATGGCCTGAAACAGCAAGCTGAGTATTTCAAGAACGCACTTGATGGAATCAGTAAGAAGATTGAAGAGCTGGAAAAGGCTGAGCCGGAAAAATAAACCGGGGCCAAGGAGGACCTGCCATTCTTGTAGGTGCGAACCCGGCCAAAAGGCCTAAAGGAGATACTGTCAATGGAAGTCTTAGTGAAGCACGAAAGCGGCTTCCGTTTTTCGGCTGTGTGCAGAGGTTATACCGTTACAGCCGGACGCGGCGAGGATGGCAATGACAAGCGGGATGGGATGTGGCCGGCTCAGCTTTTCGTAGCGTCAATCGGAATGTGTATAGGCGGTTATATCGTCGAGTTCTGCAAAGAACAGGACATTCCTTACGATAATATGACGATTGAGTTGAGCCGCCGCACGGAGGCTAAAACTTCGCGCACTACAAGAATTGATGCCAAAATCCACCTTGACGCAAAGCTATCCCCGGAGCAAAAACAAGGTGTTTTGCAGGCTGCTGATAATTGCCACATAACTAACAGTATAAAAGAGGGAATGCAAATTGTTTGTTCTCTGGCCGACACCAAGGTAGGTGGCGCACCAGAATGACGTGAAAGGAAGATTAAACGATGCCTATATTTGAATACAAATGTAACAAGTGTGGACACAAGATGGAGTTTTTGGAAAAAAAGGCTGATGTTCGCAAACATGTTTGCGAACGGTGTCAAAGCTCGGATTTGCGGAAACTTTTTTCAGGTTTCTCCGTTGGACAGAGCAACAACTTAACGCCACGGGGCAGTGATTCTTGTCCGACGGGGACATGTCCGCTTCCTTAGAAAGGATGTTTTATGAAAATTGCAGTAACATCGACGGGGCCATCGCTTGACGATAATGTGGAGGCTCGATTTGGTCGGTGCCCCTATTTTTTGATAATTGACACCGACACAATGCAGTATGAGGCGATTGAAAATCCCAATATTGCCCTCGGCGGCGGTGCGGGTATTCAATCGGCTCAACTAATGTCAGAAAAAGGAGTGACAGCGGTACTCACCGGCAACTGTGGGCCTAACGCATTTAACGTATTTGGTCAGGTGGGAGTACAGGTTATTGTTGGTGTTAGCGGACCTGTTCGTAACGCCGTTGAGCAATTCAAGGCTGGTAGCTTTTCTTCCGCTTCGGGACCCAATGTAGCCAGCCACTTTGGTACGAGCGCTACGCCGGCAGGACCAGAGCCAACAGGACAACCGATGACTGGTCCAGTTGGTCAAGGCGGCGGAATGGGTTTAGGTATGGGTGGCGGACGTGGTATGGGCCGAGGTATGGGCGGCGGACGCGGCATTGGCAAAGGTATGGGCCGCAGCGGCGGAATGGGTCGTGGTATGGGCAGAGGTGGCGGTATGGGTATGGGAGCAGCAATGGGTATGCCAACTGGTGTCCCCCCGAGTAGCCCACCAGCGGGTTTCCCACAGGGCACTGAGGCACAGATGAATCCTGCACAGGAGTTGTTCGCTCTAAAGCAGCAGGCAGAACTGCTCGAACAGCAAAAGCAACAACTGAACCGGAGGATAACTCAGCTTGAAAGCGGCCGTAAGGCTGTAGCGGTCGTTGATTCCGGCAAGTGTGCAGGCTGCGGTATCTGTGCTGATGTGTGTCCAGCAGGCGCCATTGAGGTTAATGGACAAGCTGTTGTCAACGACGAAGCCTGCACCGGTTGTGCCGTCTGTGTTTCTGAATGCCCCAATGAGGCGATCATACTTGCGCAGAAAAAAATTAGTAAGTAAGCTTTCTAAAGGAATAGGTAAGTGAAAAAGAGTATGTCCCTGCATTGTGGACGATGCGAGAGTAAAGAATGTCGCGATGGTAAGGATTGCTTTTCGCAAACCTCCAATCACAGACAATTATATCAGGACAGCCATATAGCAGAATTACATAAAGCCGCTTCAGCAATTGAGGGACGTTATTATGGTAAAGAAACGCGATTGGGTGAGATAATATTATTTGCAAAGGAATTAGGATATAAAAAGATAGGTCTGGCCTTTTGTATTGGTTTAAGCGAAGAAGCAAAGATTATCGATGAGATTCTTTCCAAACATTTTGAAGTGGTATCGGTGTGCTGCAAAATATGCGGAATTAACAAGAAGGATTTTAATTTGCCGCAAATTTCATCACGAAATCAAGAGGTTATGTGTAATCCGGCTGGCCAGGCGCAGCTGCTAAATGATGCGGCAACGCAGCTCAATGTCCTATGTGGGCTTTGTGTTGGCCACGATGCTATTTTTACGAAGGTCTCAGATGCTCCTGTAACAACGCTAATTGCTAAGGATCGCGTATTAGCCCACAATCCGGCGGGAGCTATTTACAGTCGCTATATTCGAAAATACTTTAACGAAACTGCATAGCGGAGGTAAATAATGGAGCAGACATTCAAAGCCACAGAAATCAGTGTAGGATTTCACCCAGATGGTTACAGAATAGATAAGACTGCTTCGCCAATGAACAGGTATACAAAGTGGCAAGTTCTACCTGGAAACCGATGGCGTAATCCGAAGCCGGTCTGTTTTGATTCTTTGCCTCAACATGGCTGGTTTGCAAAAGATAGGTTCGATTGGAACAAATCAAATATTACAGAGGATTATTCTTGATATGAAAATTGCTATTGCAAGTGGTAAAGGTGGAACAGGCAAAACAACTATCGCGACAAATCTTGCCTGTTCAATTGCTCGAATGGGTAAAACTGTGCAGTATCTTGACTGTGATGTTGAGGAACCAAACGGCCATATATTTTTGAAGCCGGATATAGAAGAAACTCAGAATGTTACGATTGGCGTGCCAGAAGTTGATACGGAAAAATGTGACGGATGCGGCAAATGCGGGCAGCTTTGCCAATACAGTGCCATAATTTGTTTGAAAGACATCGTAATGACTTTTGAACAGTTATGTCATTCCTGCGGCGGATGCATGGCCGTTTGTCCGCAAGCTGCCATTAAGGAAAAACAACGCAAGATCGGAATAGCCGAGTTCGGCAAAGCGGACGGAATCTATTATGGCGCAGGCAAACTCGATATTGGTGCCATCCAAAGCCCTGCCTTGATAAAACATGTCAAACGAAAGGCGATAAACATCTATTATGGTGAAGGCAAACTCGATATTGGTGACATCCAAAGCACGGTAATTATCGATGTCCCACCCGGTACCTCATGTCCTGTGATAGAAGCGGTTAAAGGAGCAGATTTTGTTCTGCTGGTCACCGAACCTACGCCGTTTGGTTTAAATGACCTGGAACTCGCGGTGGAGATGATAAGAGAGCTTAAACAGCGATTTGCTGTTGTAATAAACCGTTGCGACATAGGTGATGACAGAGTGGTTCGCTATTGTCAGCAACAAGATATAGAAATTCTCCTTGAAATACCAAACGACCGACTGGTAGCAGAAGCTTACTCACAGGGCATTAAAATAATTGATGCATTACCCGGCTATGAAGAAAGGTTCTTACATCTATACGAGAAAATCAGTACAAGGGTCGCGGTTAGATGAAAGATGATTTTGAATTCATGGAGAGAATAAACCGTGATATAGAGGCTCGTAAAGCTGCGTGCGAGATTCTGCAAGTCCAGGAGGACGCAAGCAAGGAGCAGCTAAAGAAGGCTTATAGGCGAGCAGCGATGAAATATCACCCGGATCACAATCAAGATGATCCAGAAGCAAACCAAAAATTTACCCTCATAAAGTGTGCGTATGAGTTGTTAGTTAGTGATACGCCCTGCGACAAGCTTTTGAAGGAAATTAACTCTTGGCCAGAAGCTACAGAAGATGAGAAATACAATTTGGGTAATCCCTGGGGACATTTTCTATGGTGGCGTGAGAAATTTTTTAATTCTGAAGAGGAGAAAAGGTCAAATGGTAAACGCTCTTCTTGTGTTTAACAAAAAGCCTTATTGTGATGGGGCCCAGGAAGCCAAGATGACAGAGTTAGGACTATGGGTTACAAGAATCTGATAAGGTTATTTCGTTTCGACGCAAAGAAAGGGAATCTTTTGAAAGAGTTAGTCGTTATAAGCGGCAAGGGTGGTACGGGTAAAACAAGTATCGTGGCAGCCTTTGCGGCCCTTGCGAAAAATGCTGTGTTAGCTGATTGCGATGTAGATGCCGCTGATTTGCATCTGGTTTTAGAGCCGAAGGTAAGGCAAACCAACGATTTCTCCGGCGGCAAAGAAGCCTCTATAATTGCTGAAAAATGTATTGGCTGCGGCAAATGCCAGGATATGTGCAGATTCGATGCGATAAATTTCAATGGCCAAGGAAACGATGTAGTTGATAAAACATTTACCATTGATCCGGTTTCGTGCGAAGGCTGCAAGGTATGTGTGGAATTCTGCCCGGTTGATGCGATTGAATTTAACGACAGCATAAACGGACAGTGGTTTATATCAGATACACGATTTGGCCCTATGGTCCACGCCAAATTAGGGATTGCCGGGGAAAACAGTGGCAAACTGGTAACTGTTATTCGCAAAGAAGCAAAGAAAATAGCACAAGAGCAAAAAAAAGATTTGCTGATTGTCGATGGTTCGCCGGGAATAGGCTGTCCCGTAATTGCGTCAATTACAGGAGCAGATCTGGTTTTGGTAGTTACAGAACCGACCCTTTCCGGCAAACACGATTTAGACAGGGTCTCCAAGCTTACAGCAACCTTTGGCATTAAGACATTGGTTTGTGTCAACAAAGCAGATATAAACCCGCAGATAACAGGTCAAATAAGCGAAGATGCCCAACAGCAAGGGTTAAAGGTTATAGGAAAAATCCCTTATGACGAGGCTTTCACCAAGGCCCAGATTATTAAGGCAAGCGTAGTCGAATATACAGGAGGTGCTATAACAGAACAGATAAAGGCATTATGGAGACAGGTTACTTATGCCCTCGGCTGAACAGAAGCAGCAAATAAACGAATCGAAGGCATCCAGATTTGATTTTGGTTTGATTGCCGGTTCCTATGATAGCTGGTACGCCGGCAGGCGAGGTGCGATGTATGACCGCTTAGAAAAGAAGTTAATCGGCAACTTCCTGCCAGCCAAGGCTAAAGGGAAAAAGCTGTTGGATGTAGGTTGTGGAACAGGGCATTGGAGCAGGTTTTTCAGTGAATATGGTTTTGAGGTTACAGGTCTCGATATCTCTGAGCGTATGATAGGTATAGCCAAAAGCAGAAATATCTCCAACGCGTCATTCCAAGTCGCTGACGGCCATTCTTTGCCCTTTCCCGACGAAACATTTAACGCAACGGCAGCGATTACAACGCTTGAGTTTGTCCGTGATACCGATGCCGTATTACAAGAGATGATACGATGCACTCGCAAGTCCGGCAGGATATTACTTGGTGTGTTAAATGCCTTATCTAAGGTTAATCGGCAAAGAGCGAACAGCCCTGAAAGCCCATATGCTGCTGCTCATTTTTTTTCTCCCGTTGAATTGAAGGAATTTTTGGAGCCGTACGGCCAGGTGGAAATAACCGTTGGAGGTTTTGTGCCTGCGCAAAGTTGGTTGATACCTTTTGCACCCTGGTTTGATTGTGTTGCTGGAATGTTTGGTAGTCAAAAAGGTGCTTTTATAGCGGCGCTGCTTAAATTATGAAAGTGCAGGCAGAAATAAGTTTATATCCATTGCGCCAAAATGAATTGACCAAACCGCTTCGGCAATTTGTTCAGGTTCTGGAGAACAATAATCTACAGGTTAAAACCGGGCCAATGAGCACCCTCGTTACAGGAGACAGCCAGGTGGTTTTCGAAAACCTTCAAAAGGCCTTTGAGATGATTGCTGAAGAATATGAGGTAGTAATGACCGCAAAGATTTCCAACGCGTGTCCTAAGGTCGAATAAAACAGGCGGATTCCCAATAAGAAGGAAATGGATTATGGCAAAAGAAACTATTGGTCTTCAGGCTGACCCACATCTAAAAAGCCAAACTCAGCCTGAAATCACGTACCGACCAACCGTATGTCCTTATTGTACTTCCGGATGTGGCTTATATCTTGTGGTTCAAAACGGCAGGATAATCGGTCAGGAGCCTATGAAATCATATCCTACAAATGAGGGCAAACTGTGCATAAAGGGCAATAACACCTATAAGCTTTTATCTCATCCGGAGAGGTTGACTGAGCCGCTGATAAAAGGCAAAAAGGCATCCTGGGAAGATGCATTTAAGTTAGTCGCAGAAAAATTTGACGGTGTCTCTGCTGAGGATTTTGGGATAATCGGATCCGGGAAAACATCAAATGAAGACGGATATATACTCCAGAAATTCGCTCGTGTTGTTATGAAAACGAATAATATCGAGTACTGTGCGAGGTTTTGTCATTCGGCTACGGTGGCCGGCCTCGGCCCTGCTGTGGGCGGCGGAGTTATGCAAACTTCTCAGTTGCATATAGACCAGGCGGACTGCATATTCTTAGCGGGTGTAAACGTCCAAGAAAATTTTCCAGGAATTGCCAGGCGCATACGCAGAGCGAAAAACAGGGGTACCAAAGTAATCGTGCTTGATCCAAGAATCACTGCAACCGTAAAAAATCTCGCCGATATTCATCTACAGTTAAGACCTGGCACAGATGCATCCCTGCTTAATGCAATGATCAAAGTCATAATAGATGATGGCTTGGAAAATGAGCAGTTCATTAAGACAAGAACTGCGGATTATGATGAGCTTAGAGCTTTTGTTTCAAATATAGATTTAGAAGAAGTGCAGAAGATTACATCCGTATCTTTAGATGAAATCAGGGCTTCAGCGGCTGCTTTTGCAAAAGCTGCTAAAGGTTGTATTCTTTATGATGAAGGAATTACGCAGCATATAACCGGTTCAGATAATGTCAAACTCCTTGCCAATTTGGTTTTATTGACCGGTCATATCGGCAAGCCGGGAACAGGTGTTAACTCCATGAGAGGCCAGATAAGTGGCGAAGGCAGCGGTGATATGGGTTGCGTCAATGTCTTTTATCCAGGATTCAAGCGTGTGAACAAAGAAACTGCTGAGCATTTTCAGAGATTATGGGGTGTTGAAAATCTGCCTTCGAATCCGGGTAAAACGTTTATGGATATAATAAACACTTGCAAGGTTATCTATATGGTAGGTGTAAATCCAATGATAAGCGCACCTGATTCCAATAACGTGAGAAAGTCACTTGAGAGTTTGGACTTCTTGGTGGTTCAAGACATATTTATGACAGAAACTGCTGAGGTTGCTGACGTGGTACTGCCTGCGGCCACCTGGGTGGAAAGAGAAGGAACGCATACGGGCATCGATAGGAGGGTGTACAAAATCAATAAAATTGTAGAACCGCCGGGCCAAGCCAAAACAGACTGGTGGATAATAATGAATATAGCCAAACAAATAGGCTTTTCAGACAAATTCAATTACAATTCATCAAAAGATATTTTTGAAGAAATAAGAACTTGTATCCCACAGTATGCAGGCATCAGCTATGAAAGGTTGGACAAGACAATTGGTGGAATTCACTGGCCTTGTCCTTCTGAGGACCATCCTGGAACTCCGACCATGTTTACGGAAAAATTTAATACGCCGGACGGCAAAGGTCATTTTCAATCGGTTGAATATAAACCGCCCGCAGAGCCCTCTGACCGAGAGTACCCTTTCATCCTTACTACAGGCAGAGTTATTTTTCATTACCATACCGGTAGTATGACAAGAAGAACCGATAATCTCTTTAGCGAAGTGCCTGAGGCTTTTATCCAGATACATCCTGAAGACGCTCGCGAGCTGGAAATTAGTAATGGTGAAAAGGCCATCGTAAAATCAAGACGCGGACAGCTTGAAATTAAAACAAGGATTAGCCCGGATATAATCAGAGGAGTCGTATTCATTCCCTTTCACTTTGGTAAAACAAATGCAAATATCCTTACTAATCCGGCATTTGACCCTGCCTGCAAAATGCCTGAATTCAAAGTCTGTGCCGTAAATATAGAAAAAGTCGATGAAAAATGAGGTAATGTATAATGAAAACAGGTGAGCTGTATATCGGTATTTCCTCTGAGAAACAAATTGTTGAAAAAGCGGAAAACGGAGGCGTAGTTACTTCGCTGTTAAAATTTGCCTTGAAAAGTAAGTTAGTAGATACCGTTGTTGCAGTCAAAAAGGGTAAGAATAGATACGAGGGAATCTTATCCTTTATAACCGAACCTGAAGAGGTCAAGGAATGTACCGGCTCCCTCCATTTTGCAACACCGGGCATCGCAAAAAACGTAAAGAAATATCTGGATACTTACAATAAAAAAATAGCTGTGGTTTGCAAATCATGCGATGCAAGAGCTCTGATAGAACTTGCCAAAATAGGTCAGGTAAACATTGAGAATATAATAATGATAGGGATTAATTGTTCCTCTACTTTGGCTCCCGTCCCACATATTAATATGCTGAGAGAATCTGGAATTGATCCTTATAGACTAATTTATGAAGATATTGATGGTGATAAACTTATTTTGAAGTTTGACGGAGATACGCAAAAAAGCTTCGATATAAACGACCTTGAAGAAAAAGGATTGGGCAGGAGAAGAAACTGTCAGAGGTGTGAATATCCTATACCTCGGATGGCTGATCTGGCCTGTGGAAAATGGGGGTTAAATGGCCAGCGAGGGACATTTGTTGAACTGTGTTCGACAAAGGGCAAAGTTCTGTTTGAGAAAGCAGTCTCAAATGGTATCATAGAAATCAAGACGCCCTCTAAAGAGCAGATAAAACGAAGGAAGCAGGAAGAGAATAAGCGGAACGACTCTGCAAAAGCACGTCAAAAAGCGGATTTTGCAAGACCTGAAGACAAGTTTTACTGGCTGTCTCAAATACAGGCCTGCATCAAATGCTACGGCTGTCGTGACGTCTGTCCTTTATGCCACTGCAAAAGATGTGTCTTAGAAAGGGACATTCCGGAGACAGTTGAAAAAGGAGTCATACCACCACCTCCGACGTTTGGGATGATAAGATTATTCCACGTTGCATGCTACTGTGTAAATTGCGGACAGTGCGAAGACGTATGTTCTGCTGATATACCTATATCTGCTCTGGCGCATTATCTGAGCAAACACGCAACTGAACTCTTCGATTATGAGTCGGGTGTAAATATGGATGTTCGACTCCCGCTTTCTGCAATTCCTGAAGCTGAAAGAGCAAATAAATCTACAGAATTAAAGGCAATAAAAAGATGATTTTTAAAAGTAAAAGAAAAATAAATAGGTTCTAAATAGAAGGGAAATAATCTTATGGCAAGAGAAAGCGGCACTTTTCAGATTGATGAGAACAAGCAAAAACAAATGCAGACCGAACAGGAGCAAATTCGCAGGAGAGTAAAACAAATAAAGCACCAGATACTTGTACTCAGCGGCAAAGGAGGTGTGGGCAAAAGTACGGTGGCGGCAAATATTGCGGTTTCACTCGCACTTGCCGGCAAGAAAGTGGGGCTGCTTGACATCGACATACATGGTCCAAGTATCCCGAAGATTTTAAATCTCGAAAGAAAGACCGTCCAAGCAGCAGGGGATACGATTTTGCCTATTGAAATGTTCGAGAACTTAAAGGTTATGTCCATAGGCTTTCTGCTGCGAGGAACCAGCGATGCTGTGATATGGAGAGGGCCTATGAAATATCAGATTATAAAACAGTTCTTAAAAGATGTAGATTGGGGCAGTTTGGATTTTCTGGTTGTCGATTCTCCTCCCGGAACGGGCGATGAGCCGCTTTCAATTGTCCAGCTTCTGGAAAATGCCGATGGTGCAATTATAGTTACTACACCTCAGGAAGTAGCTCTGTCTGACGTTCGCAAATGCATTACCTTTTGCGGACAATTAAATCTGCCTGTTCTCGGTGTACTGGAAAATATGAGCGGGTTTGTCTGTCCCAAGTGCGGCGAAAAAACCGATATATTCAAGTCCGGCGGTGGTGAGCTTATGGCCAGCCAGATGCATGTGCCCTTCCTGGGCCGAATCCCTATAGACCTGCAAATCGTACAATCCTGTGATTCCGGCAGGCCATTTGTATATCACTACAACCAAACTAAAGCCGCAAATGAATTCAAAAAAATATTGAATCCAATTCTCAAGCTTGATAGCAACCCTCAGGAATTAATCGAAACCCAATCTTTACAAACAGGAGATAAGAAAATGCGCATAGCAGTTCCATTAGTACAGGGCAGATTAAGCCTTCACTTTGGTCATTGTGATCAATTTGCAATCTTTGATATTGATGGCGAGACAAGTAAGGTTATAAACAGAAAAGACGCCACGCCTCCTGCCCATGCGCCTGGAGTGCTGCCGAAATGGTTACATGAAAACAATGTAAGCATTATTATTGCAGGCGGTATGGGACAGAGAGCACAGCAACTATTTGCCCAGAATGACATTAAAGTTGTAATAGGTGCATCCTCCAACTCACCTGAAGAACTTGTATCAGCTTATTTGCAAAACACACTTGAAACAGGAGATAACATCTGTGACCATTAATAACAACCGAAATAAAGAAAAATAAATTGACGGATACACGTAAACTCCTACATCCGAATTGGGTAATATGCAGCCGATTAAATACACGAGGTTTACAATTAGAGTTTGCATTATGCGAAGATGGTAATGTTACTTAAGATTTTGAGCTTGACGAAACTCTCGAGGGTTATCATGAGGTACCTCATGGTGGGGTTATATCCGCTGTTTTTGATGGTGCTATGGGTAAATGACTGTTTGAACGGGTCTGCGCACCAGTAACTGACCAGTTAAATATAAGGACGACAATAATAGCTGAGAATTATTTGCTTAGGGCTAAGCTCTCAGTTAAACACAATTTATTTTTATGAAACAACAGGTTTAACTATTATGAAAGTGCTGGTCTGCGGCAAAGGCGGATGCGGGAAAAGTACTATTGTAGCCCTGCTATCCAAAGAGATGGCCAAAAGGGGAAATAAGGTTTTAGTGATAGATAGTGATGAGTCAAATATTGGCCTTCACCATCGCCTGGGAATGACTAAGCCAGCAGATTTTATGAATTATTTCGGCGGCAAAAAGATTCTATTTGAAAAAACTAAAGAGATAACAGGTAGATGGAAATTAGATGACTTGCCTAAAGAATATTTATCCGAGAAGGGCAATATTCAACTTCTCTCGATGGGCAAGATTTACCAATTCGGTGAAGGATGTGCCTGCCCTATTAACGTACTTTCTTCGAGAGTGTTGGAGATTCTTGACGTAGGAGATAAAGAGGTTTTGATTGTTGATACCGATGCCGGTATAGAGCATTTTGGCAGAGGCGTAGAAAAAGGTGTCGATTCACTTGTTGTCGTCATTGAGCCTTCCAAAGATTCGATACTTTTGGCCCAGAAGATATCCGATCTGGGAAAGCAGCTTGGTAAGCCAACGTATTTAGTACTAAACAGAGTCAATCATAGATCTGAAAAGCTGCTTTTGGAATCGATAGACAAAGAAAAAGTAATAGCTACTATTCCTGAAAACAGGGATGTATTTATGTCAGGCCTCGCTGGCAAGGAGCTTAAAATATCCTTTGAGGGAATTAAACAAATTGCTGACAGGCTGGAATCTGAGAAAAGAAAAGACCAAGCTAATTTAACATAGCTAAAGGGAAGGATCGAGATATGTGTCTTGCAGATATTTATCAAAACGGGAGGGCCGGTAAGCTACTGATAAAAAGTGTTGCCTACCTTAAAATCGATGGAAATCGAATAGTGACAGAGAACCTTACCGGAGAAACTAATGTTATGCAAGCAAAAATAAAAGAGATAGACTTTATGAACTCTGACATCATTGTGGAAGAGGTGGCTTATGAAAAGGATGAGGGCTTAAAGAGTTAAAGCGGTCTATAAAGAATGTTTATCAACTTGAAGTTTTGAACAGAATGGAGTGAAAATAAAAAAATGATTGGCCAAATTCAAAAACCAATAGATGAAATTCTTGAGTACTTAGAAGGTAAGGAAAAGGTTGTTCTCGTTGGGTGTGGGGGATGTGCTACAGTTTTTCATACAGGTGGCGAGACCGAAGTAAAAGAAATGGCAAAAAATCTTTCTGAAACGGGAAAGCAGGTTTCAGCAGCTATTGCCCCACCTTTTGGAGAATTTACCTGTTACGCTCCGTGGAGTAAAAGCCGTTTGAGTAAATATCGAAAAGAAATCGAAGAATCTGATGCTATCCTGATGTTGGCATGTGGTGATGGTCTTCAGGTTGTGAGGGAGTTAATCCTGGAAGAAGAGTTTGACCTTGCAAAGCCTATTTATCCAGGAACAAATCCAATAGGACATATGGGAGGAGGCCCAACTCTATTCAAAGAGAAATGTCAAAAGTGTGGAGAATGTGAACTTGGTAAATTCGCTGGAATTTGCCCTTTGACTCAGTGTGCTAAAGGATTGTTAAATGGGCCATGTGGAGGAAGTAAAGATGGAAAATGTGAAGTAGATTCCGAACGTGATTGTGCCTGGATAAAGATTTATGAACGTTTAAAAACGTTGGGTGAGCTGGAGACGATGAAAAAGATAGTCGGACCAAAGGATAGGAGCAAAATGGTCCGACCTCGTGAAATCGAAGTTGCTCCACTTGAGATGAAGTAATGTTTTCAGTCGAAACTTAAGAAGAGAGGAGTAAACGTATATGAGTAACGATCCACTAACGCCATATGGCAACAAACCAATGGTTACACCTATTGTCAACGCAGTCAATTATGAATACAGTTCTTTCGAGGTGCTGCGAAAAATCACAGACGGTGAAATAGATGGTTATACTTATCATAGAGACGACAATCCTACGGTCCGAGCAGTCGAGAAGAAAATAGCTGCATTGGAGGAAGCTGAGGATTGCATTATTTGCACTTCAGGGATGGCCGCCTGCACGATGGTATATTTAACATATCTTAGCGCAGGCGATCATCTGATAATATTTCATGATGTGTATGGTGCTCATTATAAGGTCTCACTTATCTTAGAGCGGCTGGGTATCGATATAACATGGCTTGATGCTCGCAAGGGCCATAAGATTGCTGAGCACGTCAGACCCAATACAAAAATGATATTTTGTGAAAGTCCGAGCAATCCTTTATGCAAAGTTTTAGATATCGCTGAGTTGCGTAAGGAGGCAGACAAGGTAAACGCTCTTTTAGTAGTAGATAATACCTTTGCTACTCCGTACCATCAAAAACCCCTCTTGCTTGGTGCTGATATTGTAGTACATAGCGCCACCAAGGGGTTAGGGGGACATAACGACCTTATGGCAGGTGCTATAGCCGGCTCAAAAAAGCATTATGATAATCTATGGTTTACCCGCCAGGCTATTGGGACAACTTTGGATGCTTATTCAGGATCGCTGCTTGAGCGAGGACTAAAAACCTTTGAGCTCAGGGCAAAAAAGATGGCTGGTAATGCTATGGCTATAGCCAAGTATTTATCCGGCCATCCGAAAATTTCTCGAGTTTACTATCCGGGCTTGAATGAGGATCCTGGACATTCAATTGCCGCTAAGCAAATGAATAACGGATTCGGAGGAGTACTGGCAATTGACGTGGGTAAAGACCAGGAAGATGCCAAAAAGTTCATAAGCGAGCTCCAGGTTATATATCATGCAGTCAGTTTGGGAGCAACTGAATCACTGGTTTGTGTACCATACCTTACGACGTTGCTTTATATGCCCCCCGAACGTAGGACTGTTTTCGGGGTACATCCTAACACCGTTCGTCTCTCCGCTGGAATTGAGAAAACCGAGATACTGCTTGAAGACCTGGGACAGGCATTGGACAAATTAGAAATCAAACCTGAGCTAAAGACCAGGATTGATGTTGCACAAAAGAGTCCAAAGGAGAGAGGAAGTAATTATGCCAACGTACGAGTATAAGTGTCAAATTTGCGGCTATATGTTCGAAAAATTTCAAAGCATGAAAGATAAGCCAGTCACAAAGTGTCCAAAGTGCAACGGCAAAGTTCAACGCCTGATTAGTGGCGGAGCGGGTGTGATTTTCAAAGGTTCGGGTTTTTATGCAACTGATTATGCTGCCAGCAATTCTCCAACTTGTGGTCGAGAAAGACCTTGTTGCGGACGTGATACACCCTGTGATAAAAGGCCGTGCGAGTCTTAAACCACAATTTAGAACTATAGAGCAATTACTGATGGGGTGACACTGAATATGAGCATTTCAGCAAATTATGCAAGAATCGCCCAGCAAATCCCAGACGGCGTAACCATAGTTGTATCCTGTAAGACAAGAACAGCAGAAGAAATAGAAGAGGTAATAGACGCCGGGGCTACTGATATTGGAGAGAATTACGTTCAGGAGGCAGGGCAAATCTATAGTGCTTTAAGGAAAAAGGCAGCTAAAGTCAGATGGCATATGATAGGCCATCTGCAGACAAATAAAATAAACAAAGCATTAAGAATTTTTGATATTATTCAAACTGTCGATTCCTTAGAAAAAGCAGCAGCTATTGACAAAAGGGTAGAGAGAGCAAGAAAACAGAAAAAACCGGTTTTTATAGAGATTAATATTGGCAGCGAGGATTCCAAAGCCGGCATAAAACCCCAGGACCACGAGCCATTCGAGTCATATATTGAAAAGTTGATTACGGATATGTCGGAATTTGAGCATTCAAGTATCGAAGGATTGATGACAATGGGACCCCGTTTCGGCAATCCCAAAGATAGTAGACCGTATTTTGCAAGGATGAGAAGGATATTTGAAAAAATCAAAGCCCTTGGTCTTGCAAACGTAGATATGAAGTATCTGTCTATGGGTATGACAAATTCATACAAGGTCGCCATAGAAGAAGGCTCCAATATGGTCAGAATAGGAGCAGGAATATTTGGAGAAAGAAATGACAGATGACATTGATAAAATTGTACGGACCCTCCAGGAGGCGATATTAGAGGGCTATTCGGAAAAATTCAAACAGGAATTTTCCAATCCCAAAAATATTGGAAAAATAGAAGACGCCGACAGCCAGGTTAGTATAACAGGCGTTTGCGGAGACACCATTGAAATGTATTTAGCCATCAAAGATGGAAAGATAGATGATATCAAATTTATGACAGACGGCTGCGGAGCCACTATTGCATGTGCCAGTTGTGTTACGAGAATGGTAAAAGGAAAAGCTATCAAAGATGCACTCAGAATAAAACCGGAGGATGTTGATAATTATTTTGAAGGTCTTCCCGACGAGAGTAAGCATTGTGCGAAATTAGCTATTGATACACTTAAGGCTGCCTTAAATAGGTATGAAAAGTAAAGAACTGAAACCGGATTTTTTCTCTGCGAAGAGAAAGAAGAAAAACATAAATGAAAGAACCGCTATCTTTTAAAGATTATGCTATAGTCGCTTGCGGGACGCTTGCCCCAGAGTTAAATTATCTGAAAAAGGAAGGTTTCCTGGATGTCGGGAAAATTTTTTATACAACACCTGGCCGGCACGAGGTTCTTAAAGAACTCGAAAGCCAGCTGATACAAAAAATAAACACCGCTAAACAGCACTGTAAAAAAATCATAACAGTTTATGGCGGTAAATTCTGCTACATCAACGTTGATAATCCCTACAGAACTATGGATACAATAATACAGGAACAGAAGACCGGAATTTCAATTTCCAGAATAAATGCAAGTCATTGTATAGATATGTTAGCCAGTGAAAGCCAAAGAGAGAAAATAAGCAATGGCCAGAAGGTTTGGTGGCTTACGCCGGGATGGATAATCTACCGCAGCCATGTCTTTCAGGACTGGGATAAAGGCAAAGCCAATGAGAATTTTCCTCAGCATACCGGAGGTGCTGTATTATTAGACGGCATAGACTTTTGGGATAAATATTGCCAAGAACATCCTGATAAAATCCTTGAATTCTCTGACTGGATGGGAATAGAAATTCGACCCCATAGAGTTGCCCTGGATAGATTAAAAAATCTTCTTTCGGATTGTATCATTTCAGATTTGCAAAAAGAGATCGCCGAACTGAAAGGAAGATTGCCTGCCCATTCACTGAAACCACCGATGATACGGCAACTGGAGGATCTCGAGGAAAAACTGGAAAAGGCAAAAAACCAGGGGAGCAAGGTTAACGGTCCCTGAAATCTTCAAAATATTAAAACAAGAAATCAAGCAGGTTTTTTGGGGTTCTTTATTTTCCAACCTCGACTTCGGATTTTTGATGTTTAATTTGTAACAGCAGTCCTCTTGCATTTCTTTTGTACTGTCGAGATTAAGTTATGGATGATAACAAAAGCAAAGAATGTACAATTCAATTTGAGCCCAGCGGGGTAAAGGTAAAAGTTTTCTCTGGTACAAGTCTATTGGAAGCAGCCCATAGAGCGGGGATATACCTTAGCAGTGTCTGCGGAGGGGATGGATACTGTGGGAAATGTAAAGTCATCATTGATCAGGGCCAATTCCACAGCAGACCTTCCCTCCTTTTGACGCCAGAGGAAAGCCGGGAGAATATTGTCTTAGCGTGCCAGACCAAGGTGCTATCAGACCTGACGGTAACCGTGCCGAAGTCTCATTCACTGGAAACCAGTCAGGTGTTAATGGATACAAATGCCCCTATATTCAACAAGCTTAGCGGGAAGACACGAGATGATTTATTTGAGTATAGTCCTCTGGTACGGAAACTATGTGTTGAGATGTCGCCGCCAACGGTTGTCGACCATACAGCGGACCACGAGCGGCTCTATGCTGCGGTACGCCGCCAGGTGGATGCACCAATAATGCAGACTGGCTTTCGCGTTCTGCAAAAACTTTCTAAAGTACTTTGCGAGGACAACTATAAAACAGCAGTAACAATCGGCCAGCGAGGCAGAACTATCGAAGTTATACAGGTCGAGCCAGGGAGCCGGTGTAAGACCAACTATGCCGTCGCTGTCGACGTTGGTACAACCACAGTTGTAGCCCATCTCATAGACCTGACAACCGCCAAGACGATTGATACAGAAGCCACGTATAACAGCCAGATAAACTTTGGGGAAGACTATATACGCAGAATCATTTATGCCGAACAAGCAGATGCGTTTGACCAGCTCCAGGAACGTTTGGTACAAGATGTGAATGACCTTATTATGACAATGGCGGTTAGACAAAAGGTTGATTTGGATGATATTACAGCGGTAATATGTGCAGGCAACACTGCAATGATTCACTTTCTGCTGAATTTAGACCCAACACGGATACGCAGAGAACCTTATGTTGCCTCAGCCGCTTTCGTGCCGCCGATCCGTGCCGCTGAAGCGGGCGTTCAGATTAATAAACGGGGGCTTCTATACTGTCTGCCGAGTGTTTCGGCATATATCGGCAGCGACATAGTGGCGGGTGTGCTGACAACAAGAATTTACGCGAAAGAAAAGCTCTCTATCTTTGTCGATATTGGCACGAACGGAGAAATAGTTCTTGGTAATAAGGACTGGTTGATTTGCGCGTCAAGCTCGGCTGGACCGGCATTCGAAGGAAGCGGGGTTAAGTGTGGTATGCGAGCATGTTCAGGTGCCATAGAGAGTCTGAATATCATTAATGGGGACAAAATCCAGCTCAAGACCATCGGACAGAGCTGTCCAATAGGTATCTGCGGTTCAGGCCTTTTGGATACGCTATCGGAGCTGTTTGTAAATGGTATCATCGACCGTACCGGACGTCTTAAAGCTACCAGCGATCCGAGGCTTACCGAGGGAGACAACGGCATGCAGTTTCAACTGGTCGAGCCCCAAAACGGCCACCAGGAAATCGTAATAACACAGGCTGACATAAATAATTTGATTCGCTCAAAAGCCGGGGTCTTCGCCGCTATCAGGATTCTTATGAATTCGACACAAACAAAGCTGGAAGACATCGACGCCATTTACATAGCCGGCGGGTTCGGTAACTTTCTCAATGTACACAGGGCCGTTACTATTGGAATGCTGCCCGATGTGCCACCGACTAAGCTGCAATTCGTAGGAAACACTTCAATCGCAGGAGCTAAAACTGTCCTGTTGAGCCGACAGGCCCTCGAAACAGCCGAGCGAATCGCAGAGAGCATGACATATCTCGATTTGATGAGCAATCCAAACTATATGGATGAATTTATCAAAGCTAAATTTCTGCCACATACAGATTTATCACTGTTTCCGTCGGTGGGAGGCCTTAAACTTCAAGTGCGAGGCTAAGAGCCTATCCAAATAACCCGCTCTATTGCGGCCGGCTGCAAAGCCCGATGCCTGCGTTGTCAGCCAAAAATGTTCTCAACGTGGAGAAAACCACGCCTCCGAGCATTTTTGGCCTGCCGCCTTGGCCTCGAACTTTTCGCTCAGCCTCATAACGACCCGGTTATTCGGATAAGCTCTAAATACAAGGTACCTCTATGTCAGCAACTATTGCTATAAGCGGGAAAGGTGTATCGGGCAAAACTACCCTCGCTGCTATGATAATCAGACTTTTGCATGACCAGAGAAAAAGGCCGGTACTTGTGATAGATGCTGCTCCAAACTCTTGCTTGGGCCAGAGCTGTGGGATTGAACCTGTGGGAACCATCGCAGAGGTTCGAGAAAAAGCAGCCCAAGGAAGACCAAGTGGTTCAGGTGCAGACCGCGCGCGATCAAGGCAGAAAGTAATAGGGAACTGGAGAAGTTAGAGGAATTTGGATGTGTACCTTATGATAAGGCTGTCTTTAACGCTTCAATGAGGGGTAAAACAGTTTTTGATATTCAGATAGGCAGTGCGGCATTTTTGGCATTGCGGGAGATAATCTAATATAAGCTAAATCTTAAGCGAGTGACGTAGTCGCACGATTGTTAGAGAGTTTTCAATACAACTTTCCGAAATTTGATTGAACTTCACCGCCACAGTAAACCCTGTCAGGCTCGGAGTATGAAAAGAGTAATTCCTAATGTGTCAAAGCAAGGTGAGGTCGATGTTACTACTGCCGATAACCAGATGGAATGGTGGGAAAGAGATGGTGGAGTAAGATTTCTGAAAGAAATTGGACTCAGGTGTGACCAGCACGTTTTGGATTTTGGTTGCAGAGTAGGCCATTATACGATTCCAGCGGCCAAAGTAGTTGGAAATGAAGGAATCGTCTATGCCGTGGACAAAGAATCGGAAGCCTTAAATGAATTGGGCCGCAAAGTAACCGCTCATAAGTTGACCAACATAAGGGTAACCAAAACTTCGGCCCAAACGAAGCTGTCTTTGGAAAGCAGGGTGATCGATGTAGTTTTGCTTTATGATGTTCTGCATTATTTTGGAACGAACGAAAGAACGAAGCTCTATCATGAGGCTTTTCGAGTCCTGAAGCAAGGTGGTCTGCTTTCAGTTTATCCTAAGCACAGTGCGGAAGACAATCCTATGATGGAACTGCAGCACATTCGCTCGGCCGATGTTAGGCGGGAAATCCTAAGCTCAGGTTTCCAATTCGAACGACGATACTGCGGAATTATGAGTCATGATGACGGACTGAATAAAGGCTGCGTGTTGAATTTCAGAAAGTGTGCTGGTGCCACATGAAAATAACAATTCTTTATGATAACAATGCACATCCAGGATTTGAATCAGGATGGGGCTTTTCGTGCTTGGTGGAGAGTAGCCAACGAATCCTTTTTGATACTGGAGACGACGGCCAAAAGCTCATATATAACTTCGCAAAAGCGAACATCGATCCTAAGAGTGTGAATAAAGTGGTACTTTCGCACAACCATTGGGACCACGTAGACGGACTGGAGGGTTTCCGGAAATTCAACTCTAAAGCTGAAGTCGTACATCCAAACGCTTTTTCAGAACCGACAGAAATATCCCCAGGTATCTATTCAACCGGGGCGCTCGGGGTGTTTCCCAGAGAGCAATCCTTGGTAGCGAAAACAGAAAAAGGAAATATTGTGGTCACCGGCTGTGCACATCCCGGTCTGGAGAGAATTCTTCAAACAGCCAGAAGGCTTGGTCGAATCTACGGGGTACTCGGCGGCTTTCACGGTTTCTCAAAGTTCGCCGAACTGGAAGGCATTCAATTAATCGCTCCCTGCCACTGCACTGAGCATACTGAGCAAATAGCGCAAAGATATCCCACCCAATTCGAGCAGATACGGGCCGGCAGTGTGCTCGAAGTATAAACAAGTGTAGCGATGGATTTATTTGATTGGCTACAAGGAGCATAGAGATATGGCAATAATGAGACTATTACTTGGCATCTTTATTGGGGGAGCAATCGGCACCGTTCTGGGCTACTTAGGTAAGTGTTCGTCTGGAACCTGCCCATTGACGGCGAACCCATTCCGCGGGGCAATGTACGGAGCGATGGTGGGGGCCTTGATGGCGTCGATGTTCTCGTCCCTGCCGAAACGCAGACCCACGCCACCACAGGAGAAACCTGCACCAGCGAAGGATGCAGCGGGGGTGCCGAAGGATAAAACCGAAATACCGAAAGACATCCCGGAAGGTTTGCACGTTGTCAACATCGACAGCGAGGCTGATTTAAAAACGCGTGCGCTTGAGGCAAGTGGGATTTCTCTCGTGGAATCCTTAACGAAAGACGGCTTTTTACAAAAAGTTTTTAACTATGAGCAAAATAAAGAATGGAAGTTTGAAGGCAAACTGCCCTGCATCATTGACTTTTATGCGGATTGGTGTGCGCCGTGCAAAATGGTAGAACCTATTTTGCAAGAACTTGCTCAAGAATACCAAGGTAAGCTCAATATTTACAGAGTAGACACACAAGCTCAGCGGGAATTAGCGGCCGCTTTCGGCATTCAGAGCATCCCCAGCATCCTTTTTGTACCGCTAAATGATAAACCGCAAATGGCAGTAGGCGCCTTACCCAAAAAAACACTGAAAAAAGCAATAAAGGAAGTGTTGAAAGTTGAATAATGTCGACCCGTTTTCCATCGCTGTCCTCCCTGCCGGATGCTTGCTCCGACCATATTCTTACTTGCTGATAAATACACTGGAAAAGTCACCGTGTGCAAAGTAAATGTCGACCGCGCCGGCCATAGCCGGAGAATACGGAGTCAGGGCTATTCCGACAGTTCTAATTATCAAAGACGGCAAGGAGATGAAGCGTCTGGTAGGGTTGCGGCCTGAAAGTGAATATGCAGACCAATTGGATGAGTTGATTTACTAAATGACATTTCATACAAGTCATGTCATTTGTTAGGCAACTTTGCGTTTCCATTTCGCTGTTGCTGACTGATTCGGCCTGGTAAGATAGCGATGGACCTCTCATATCAGATGATCAATATGAACCAGAATTTGAAAAGGGACTTCTATGAACATCTCAAGGCGCAATCTGGTTTTCAGAGGCTTGGCGACAATCAGTTGCGGAGCCTTCTACAAAGTAAGTGACATCACATTGGGAGTAGAAACCGTGAATAAGAAGGAAAATGAAACGTTTTTCAAATTATATCCAGTGGGTGAAGTAAAGAGGCAACGTGGGTCCACAAAGCTGCAGATTTTTGACAGATACTGTGAAGCACTCAAAGGATTGGACGACTTTTCGCACGTGCTTGTGCTTTACTGGTTTGACAGAAACGATACACCCGAAAAACGGAACATTCTCCAAGTGCACCCGCGGGGCAATAAGAAGAATCCGCTGACGGGTGTCTTTGCGTGCCGTGCCCCGGTAAGGCCTAATCTAATTGCCCTGAGTCTATGCAAGGTCCTTTCTATCAGAAGCGGAGTAATCACCGTTGATAAGATTGATGCCCTTGATGGCAGCCCAATCCTCGACATCAAGCCATACATCCCCTCCATAGACAGTGAACCTAAGGGCGTTCGGGTGCCGGGCTGGCTGAAAGATTAGAGAGTCACTCTGTTTGACTCTTGTCTCATTCCATTTTTCTACGCATGCTATGATTTGGACAGAGAGGTTGACATAGATTGAAGAGTGCCGAGGCATTGAGCTAATAATACGTTATTATCACTCGGATTTAGGAGAGAAATAAGACAAGATACTCTTTTCAGTTTCAAGAGGTCAAGCAGGGCGCGTCATAGGATTTCACAGACAAGAGATAAGATAAGAACAACGATATGGAAACCGTTATTGATTGGCTATTGGGAAGAAAGCGTATAGAACACAAGGAGGGCCAAGGGCTCGGTTTGGCCATCCAAACAGTAGAGGGATTTGTGGGAAGAACATTTACGTGCCCAGAAACAACCCCGAAGACTTCGGGCATTCATAGAGAAGAGATACTGGAGCTAATTCAAGAAGGACTACCAGGTTTTTACAACTACACTACACGGGTTAAAAGATATGTTAACAGAAAAGGAATCCCGCAAGTCCAAATAGAAATAATCGGAAGCATTGGAATCTCGAAACGGTACAACCCATTGGATAAGACATTCCACATTGCGACCGAACCACCAAACTCCCTCGTTACCAAGAAGGATTAGACTGAATATTGATTTGATGACTGTGGCTCTGCCCACCGAATGGGAAAATCACTTGGATTATGACTATTGAAATCGATGACGACAAAAATAAAGAATACGTATATGGCCCGGTTCCCTCAAGGAGGCTGGGACGTTCGCTCGGGGTCGATCTGGTACCGTTCAAGACGTGCACCTATGATTGCATATACTGCCAGTTGGGAAGAACGACCCACAAGACAACGCAACGCAAGGAGTGGGTCCCGTCTGATACGGTCATTGACCAAGTCAAAGGCAAGCTTGAATCCAAGCCCGACTATATAACGGTATCCGGATCAGGAGAACCAACACTTCATTCAAAGATCGGAGAAGTAATCTCTATGATTAAGGAGATGACCGATATTCCTATCGCAGTGCTGACGAATGGTTCATTGTTGTGGTTGCCAGAGGTGAGACGTTCTTTGAGGGCTGCTGACCTGGTCCTCCCATCGCTCGATGCCGGAAGCGATTGCTTGTACCGGTATATCAATAGGCCTCATCCTGATATACCCTTCGGCAAAATGCTGGAAGGGTTAGTGAAATTCCGAGACGAATATGCCGGCAAGTATTGGCTTGAAATTCTTCTTTTGGGTGGAGTAACCACCGTAGAGACCCAGGTTAATGCTCTTGCTCACGCCATAAAGTTGATTGGTCCGGATAAGGTTCACGTAAATACCGTAAGTCGACCACCTGTCGAAGATTTTGCTATGGCCGTGCCTACGGAGCGACTGAAAGAGATCACCTCGCAGCTTTCAGAGAAGGCGGAAATAATCGCAGCGAAACCTGGTATTCACGAACAGTGCGAGACCTCGGCTCGCTCGCAGGATATTCTGGCTCTCTTGAGACGTCGGCCTTGTTCCGTTGAAGACATTGCGCTCGGACTTGGCCTTCACCGAAATGCTGTTGTCAAGTGTATCGAGCAGTTGTGCTCGCAACAACAAGCCCGAGTCGAGCACACAACTCAGGGGTTATTTTGCAAAGCTCTGATTTAATCCTGCCGAGCAGTTCTTTACTATCATGCTCATGTAGATAAATAACAAACAGATATCGTTGATAAAGGAGAAGTTGTCATTAAAAACTTGGAAGAAACAAGACTTTGGGCTGTCAGACGACACGGCATCAACGCTACTGAAACAAGCAGTATTGTAATTTGGGTGGGCGTGATGATCGCAGAAAAAACATGGTATCCTTCCGTGACAGGACCCGCCCTTAGCGAAAGAATCTGAGCGCCGTAAATAAGTTGCATTAGGTTCTGCAGAAAAACGAAAACACCGAACGAAGCCAGAAGAAAGATAAGATTGGAAGCCTTCTTCCGCCGGAGTGGAAAGTAGACGGTTCGGTCAATCAGCACCCCCAAAACGGCGGCGAATAACATAGAGAGGAAGAAGGTAACTACAAAATTGACCTGAAGTTGAATAGCAAGGGCATAGGCTATATATGCCCCGGCGGTGTAAACAATTCCATGGGCAAAATGGAAGAACTTCACTGTTCTATAGATTACGCTAAAGCCCAAGGCCACCAAGGCATAAATGCCTCCGGCAATTAACCCATTTACTATGAGTTGTTGAAGTGTAAATCTTGCTCCTTATCATTCGTCATGCGATTTCCAGTATTTTAATGCTTAATTTCGCTACAACAATGATAAACTTGCAAACAACATTAGGGCTGAGGATAAAACTAACTTTGATTTTCAAAATTCTGACAGAGCTGAGTTTGGGCGAAATCCTGCAAATTCTCAACATCATTCTTTTCGAGAATGTTTTCCCACCTTTTTAAATCATAGTCTATTTTGAGGGGAATGCAAATTGGTCAGCTCATTTCAAGTTTGTTCCCGAAGTTTCCTTACTCACCTCTTTAGCTCTTACCATAGATACGCAAGGCTTGAAATCGGCAGAGAAATCTACAGCTTTGTTATTCCACCAATCACGGTAAATATCGCTCACGCTTTTAGTATCTGAGTCGGAAAGTAATACACCGGACTCATACCTTCCGAAGAAGGCTGCCCTCATTAGGTTGGCTGAGGTTACAAGGGCGTGGTCGTCAAATATGTATATCTTAGCGTGCAGTGCCCGGAGGCTTTTTACACTCCCCCTCCGCTGAAAGTGATCAACAGTCTTATAAGCCGTACTATTGATATTCATATCATCGGTGATAAGTCGAACATCCACCTATTATTGGCCTTGGACAGACCACAGAAAACAGTGACTGTCCCAAACAAATAACCTTTAGCTGGGATTTTTCGATTTTGGTGGTCTAAGGAGAAGCGATGAAAACCCTTCGACACTTCGACAAAGCTCATGGAAGACCACTTTGGCAGGCTCAGGGCAGGCTACTGCGACATATTTGCTTGCTGGCGTTCGTGCTCCTTGTCGTAAACCCCTTGGCTGCGGCGTCTGATGAAAAACTCGCATTCTGGAGCGAGCAGCGCAAAGGTGCTAACGGAGACGGCAGGAAGGACCCTCAAGACTGGTTTAGCTCGGCTGGTAAATTGGGGCTGCAATTTGTCAGGCTCTCTCCATTGGCACTGGGCCTTTTATTCGTACCGGTCGGGTGATTGGGACGGTATGGACTACGAGCCGGGTGTCGAGGAGTTAGGCTGGAAGTCCTGGCAGGCCCGCGAGCGGGGAAAAGAGCATGAACAGCTTATCCGCCGGCGCGATAATCCTCTTTGGGATGTGTTCAAAAAAGAGTTTGCAAAAAAATAGGGAAGTTGTGGGCGTTTGTTGAGATGCGGCAGACGGGGACAAAACGTGCCTCGCTGGGCATTGCTGGTTGGAACTGAAAAATCCCATACAAGCCCGACAGTGAAATGACATCTTGTCTTCCAGGAAGTTAAAAAGCCAACGGTCGGATTCGAACCGACAACCACTGGTTTACAAAACCAGAGCTCTACCGTTGAGCTACGTTGGCGTCATTTTTGTACCGTTGTATTTGTTTATTACTTTATAGTGAAAACAAGCCGATTGCAAGAAAATTAGAGGCGGACAACATCAAAGACCGTTTCTTTGGTACGTGTTTAGCCGCATGCTTTAGTTTTTGGGGCAATACATCCTGACGTATGTAATGTCGGCAGCCCTTCCGGTAGTTTCTTTTTCCATTTGGTATTCTGGTTTGGACGGACACCAAATTCACCGGCCAGATTGGCGATGTTCCTGTCGCCCTTGACCGCCGCCAATGCGATTTTTGCCTTGAACGCCGCACTGAACTTTCTTCGTTTGCTCTGCTTGACTCGTCTCCTAAATCCTATATCGAACCCGGCAACGAATCCACCTTAACCACTGGTTCAGTTTTTGGGGAGTATTGTACTTTGGTTAATCCGTGTCTTTTATACCAAGGTCGTATTTTGTGAGGATGGACTCGAATTTGTAGCCGGCCTGGGTGATGTTTTCTTCAGCCCCCTGTTTGCGGTCGATTACGCAGACGATTTTTTTAACAGTTGCACCGGCCTCAGTAATAATCTTTGCGGCCTCGAGGACCTGGCCGCCGGTGGTGGCGATGTCCTCAACCAGCAAAACGACATCGCCGGCGTTCAAGACACCCTCAACCATTTTGCCGGTTCCGTAGCCCTTTTTACTGTTGCGAATGATGACCCAGTTTTTGCCGGATTCCATCGCGGTAGCCGCGGCCAACGCCACGCCGCCCAATTCGGCCCCGGCTATCAGCGTAACCTCGTCGGTAATATATCCGGCAAATTCCCGGCCGAGGGCTTTGAGTATGTCCGGGCAGGTCTCGAAAAGATATTTATCAAGGTAGTACTTGCTTCGCTTGCCGCTGCGAAGGACAAAGTCGCCTTCCAGATAAGCCGTTTCTTTTATTCGCTTTATTAGTTCTTCTCTGGTCATTATTCGTCTCTCGTCTCTCGTGACTCGTGACTCGTATCCTGGGAACACGGGTCACAGGCTAAACTTTCAGCTCCACTTTTCGATTTAGCTCTTTTCGGTATTTTCTGCAGAGCGGCGTTACGATGTCTCTAATGAATTCATCGACCTGCTGTGGCGCCCTGCCAACATATTTTTCCGGGTCTAACACTTTTTCAAAGTTGATTTTACTGAAAGCAATATCTGCTTTTAGCCGGCTAATTAAATCGTTGGGCCTGCCGAATTTTTTTACCTGCGCGGCGGCGGC
>JBAQFY010000195.1:0-3828 GCA_049287505.1 Sedimentisphaerales bacterium
AATTCATCCCGCCCGTCTTCTGCCGTAAGGTATTGCCGCAAGGCATCCTGTGGACTGCCAAAAGTCATCCTGTGGACTGCGGGCTATGTGTTTAGCCAGACTAAAGACATACCCGTTTATGCCGCAAGGCATCCCGCTTACGACGGGCGGGATTTACGCAAATCTGCCATACCAACCCCGTTAGATATGAAAAATACGACGTTATCTAACGGGGTCAACCGTGCCCCCATATCTTGCTTCGCAAGAAGCAATGGGGGCCACTTAAATCCAAGTTTACGGAGCTGGAGGATATAAACGAATATCATCGAAGTACATTGTACCTGACCCACCAGCCTGCGGAGTTTTCTTATTGCCAAGACCAAGGGCAATCGTATTGACATTGGTAAGGTTCACGCCCTGGTCTGCAAAAGCCTGCAGGTCGATATTCCATTCCGTCCAGGTCCTCATCTGTGCTGCGTTTGGATTATCATGAGAGACCACCGCGCTGCCATTGAGAGCAACATACAACGTCTCAGCGGCGTTATCCGAATTGCCTCTGAACCAAATCGTCAGCGTGTTGACACCATTCTCGGTCCAGTCACGCGGATAAGTCAGCGTCTTCTCCACCTCTGAGTACTTGAGGACGCTGTTGTCGTAGAATACCGGCATAGATTGGTTGCCTCCGTGAACGATGGTTTCCTCACAATAAGAACCCGTGTTTTCGTCGCCAACCATAGAGCCGGTTCCGTTACCGGCATAGGGCGATTCAGTAGGATGCGAGACATAGCCGGACCCGTCGTGCCATGCCCACCATATTTGGTTGTAGTCATCGTAATCCTCAAAATCATCCACTATAATGAAGTCGGCAGTCGTAAAGCTCCAGTTGTTGCCCAACCACGGACTATCAGGATTAGCATCATTGACCTCATCGATACGCCAGTAGTAAGTCGTATCCCACTGGAGTTTTCCAGGAGCATAGCCCTCGGAGCCGAGGTCTATGGCGCCTTTGTATTCCGGCGAACCGGTATTGGCATTCTTCACGGCCTCCTCGTCAGTGCCGAAATAGACCTGATGCGAAACGGCTGCCTCTCCCGGCTCCCAGCTAAGAGTAGCTGTCTGCTTGACATCGGCAGCACCGTTAGATGGATTCGGATTTCTGGCCTTTATGGGTGGCCATAGTAAGTCCGTCGGAATAATCTGCTTTGTTATGTGTGGACTTTCCCAGCCCAGCCGTGCCGTTGCACCACTGGTGTTTTCAAAGTATTCCAATACAATGTTGTAAGACCGGCCGGCTACAAGGTCGATAGTTCCTGTGTCCTCAGTATCACCGTGGAGTGTCCAGTTCTCAATAATCAGTTTACCATCCACCCATAGACGTAAGCCGTCGTCGGTTACGGTGTAGAAGGTATAGGTCTCAGTAAACTGCGCTGAGACATCGCCGGTCCATCTGACCGAGAAGTTATTCCCGCCGACCTTCTCATCCGGTGCAGTGTCGCCCCAGCCAAAGTCGATCTTAGGGTCTATGCGGGTCAGCACGTATTTATCATAGTTCTCGCCTGTGTAATAGTCTCCTCGCAAACCTGTGCCGCGGACGCCGATAGTCGTAAAGCTCAGGACATCGCCTTTATGCGTCTCGACGCCGTCATACTCATCGACCCGCCAGTAGTAAGTCTTCTCTAATTCGAGCGGACCGGGGTCATAAGTTGTGCCTGCTTGGGAGAGGCCCACAACGGCATTACCGATATCTTCAAAATTGTCGCCGAAAAAGACGGTGTGAACTTTCGCACCGGAACCAGCCGTCCAGCTAAGGTCTGTTTGCGGGTCTATAAAGCAGGCGCCATCGGACAGGTTGTGGTTATAGGCCTTTTTGGATGGAACTGTAAAGCTCCAGATATCACCTTTGTTTATCGTAGTGCCATCTGCCTCAATCTCATCAATCCGCCAGTAGTAAGTTGTGCCCGGCACGAGCCCGTCCGGAACGGGAAATCCGGGAAGACCAACAGTGAAAAACGCCTCAGCCTGGTTGCCCTGAAACGTGCCGCCGGTACTATTGCTTACATCGGTAAAATTCTCGCCGAAATAGACATCGTGTGATACCGAATTGAGTCCGGGTAACCAGTTAAGCACCGCCGATGTGTCCTCATATAGGGCGCCGTCAGCAGGGATGGGTTCCACAGCAAATTTACCCCTGAATTCTATATGCAGCAACGGTGAACCGGCCGGGTCACTGGCAGACTCGGCACATCGAACGCCTTTGGAGGGATTATTCGGATTGTCTCTGAGTATTAGCACCAGCGCATTACCCAAAGCCCAACCGTCCTGGTCGATTATCTCCTGGATGATAGAGGTGATGTCCGAGCTCCTGTCCTTTTGACCTTCTTCAGTCCAATTTACAGGAACCCACACCACCTTCGCCGTCGTTGTGGGCCTATTTGTAATATTATTAGTGATGTCGGCGAACGTAGGGGGATTGGAATTCAGTTCACCCTCGATGATAACACTAACAGGTTGTGTGCCGCTTTTTGTCTCATCGCATGTGAGCTCAATAAACGCGTTATCCACGATGGCGCCCTTCGGAATAGGGATATCTACGAAGCGCATACCTATTACCTGCAAACCGCCGTCATCAAAAATCTCCAGGTCGCTGCTGCTTAAATCCATACCGCCGCCGCTCACTTTCTGTTCGGCATCATCGCTGCCGCTGCTGACTCTGCTCTCCCACACCTTGCCGCCAAACGCCACGTTTGTACTGACCAGGCTCAGCACCGAAACAAGAGAAGCTAAACAAATCATTTTCTTAAACATAATAGTCCTCCTTCACCCCCCCTTTGTCCACTTTGAGGGGTGGTGTTCAAAAAATTAATATAGATTGTTAATTGAAATGCAAAATATTTTACCTGCGAAGCACCTGTACTCGCGTTACCGCAGGTGCGAGCACAAAGAATAGCTATTATTTCCAGCTCTGTGCCTCGCATAATACAAAACGACTCCTCCTCTATTCAGAAAACCACAGAAATTGCACCTGCCCGTCTTGGCTCGGCCCCTCTCCGATTCGCTCGGCCTTAATGAGCAAAGCCGAGACAGGCTTGATGACCTCAAAGCCGCAGAAGCCCGCCCATTCGACGGAGTTTACCCTCAGCGCAGCCCAATGGACTCAGGCCAGACTCTGCACACGCTTCACTAACGTTATCTATACCAGATTATCTACCTTCCCGTCAAGTAAAAAAACTCTCAAATTATGCATCCCTTTTCAACTCCGCTTTGTCATTCCGCACCCATTCGGCTTTGCTTCCCGCACAAAATAATGGCAGGGGCCTATTTGGTACGGGACAGGCAGGGCAGGCTTTGATGCGGAATCCATTCTTAATTCCAACCTCCCAATTCTAAATTCTCCATTCTCCTGATTACCTGATATCCTGTTCCCCTGTCTTCTTTCATCCGTTTTCGTCCTCCGTCCTCACCTCGCCATTCGATATTCCTTGTTCGACACCCGTCCTGAGCAGAGCCTGCTCTGAGCATGGCCGAAGGGGTTGAAGGATTCGATATTTCTTCAATGTCTATCTTCTATTTTCTGTCATCTGACTTCTGTCCTCTGCCATTTGTCCTCACTTCGACATTCGATATTCCTTGTTCGACATTCGATATTCCTTGTTCAATACCCGTCCTGAGCAGAGCTTGCCCTGAGCATGGCCGAAGGGGTTGAAGGATTCGATATTTATTCAATGTCTATCTTCTATTTTCTGTCATCTAACTTCTGTCCTCTGCCATTTGTCCTCACTTCGACATTCGATATTCCTTGTTCGACATTCGATATTCCTTGTTCAATACCCGTCCTGAGCAGAGCTTGCC
>JBAQFY010000196.1:0-1689 GCA_049287505.1 Sedimentisphaerales bacterium
GGCATGGCGGGACATTTATGTCCGTGCAGGGCAAGACCAATTTGAAAAACTTCATCGTTACGATTCATTAGATAGATCTTCTTTTCGTTTGCAATCATTCTTTTTGAGAATGATTGGCATAATGGTAATTAGCGCTCAATAAGAACGGTTTTTTCGTAGCCGGAGCATGGGATGCATACCGGCTGTCCGTCTTTGATGCGGACATAGCGGTCAAAAACGTACTCACCGCATACGCAGCATTTGGTTTTACCAAAAGAGCCTTTAACCGGCGTGTACTTGAAATCAGGCTTTGGCTCAATCTTGAAGATAGAACCATCCGGTCGATCGTAAACCCACTGGATCACCTCACGTCGTACTTCCAGTGGAATTTGGGACGGCTCAATGCCCTTCTTGCGGTAGACAAAGAACTCAAACTTACCCAGTGCATCTATGAAATCGGGCAGGAGCGAGTAACGCACTGCCCCCTTTTTGGGAGAATAGAAAGTTGCCGCCAGTTTGCCATAGAAGGCCTTGGCTATTAAAACTTTGCCGTAGGTGGCACCGGTAGAAATTTGCAGTCCATCCATCAGGCATGTTTGCGGGTGCCCTTCACCAAGTTCTGGGAAGACGAAAAGTCCGTGGTCAGCTTCGTGTTCCACGCCAAGATACGCCAGCGCAAGTTTACCCATGCGATAACCAATCGGCATGAAAGGACATTCGTGACCATGAAATTCAAAGGTCCATTCAGGGGGAATAAATTGTGTTGTCATTTTATAATCTCCTTTTGTTATTTCCCTCTCCAAGCGGAAGAGGGACTGAATATAAGAGCTATACCAAAATCTATTTTATGCCCAAGTGGCATATAAGAACCCTTCTCAATTACAGGAGCTTGACCAGGAGCTGAGCTGCAAGTGCCCACATGATCAAGCCTAACCCAGCCTTGATCATTTTAATTTTGATCTTCACGCTGACCCTTGCCCCAAGGTTTCCGCCGATGAGAACAGCAATCCCAGTAACGATGATCAATGGAATATCGAAATGGTGAGATGTAGCATGACCGATGATCCCGGCGAGCGCTGAAAACGAAATAATCAAATGTGACGATCCTGCGGCTATTTTTGTGGGGCTTTTTAAGACATATACCATAAAAGGTACGACGAAAACACCGCCGCCAATTCCCATTAGGCCAGCAAGGAAACCCACCACAAGGCCAAAAACTGCGATGAACACATACATGGCAGGGGAAAGTACTGGCATCTTTTCTTCGGACTTTTCCTTTTCCCAATAGGAGTAGGCCATTCTCGCTCCCAAAACCAGCAGGACAGCCACGAACAACCACAATAAAATTGTGGTATCAAAGTTCTTAGATAAAGCCCCTCCCGTAAAGGCGCCGATGCTTATACCCGGCGCAAAGATGAGGGAGGTCTTGTAATCGATCATCTTTTTACGGTAGAAAATATAGCCCGCGGATAATGAAGTGATGAGATTCAATACAAGAGAAGTTGAAGTTGAAACCAAAATCGAATAACCGAGTAGGATCAATAGCGGAGAATATACCGATCCTCCTCCCTGACCGAACATCGAAAATATGAGCGCGATCAGAAAGGCAAAAATGACAGCAGCTAACAGGGTGAAATTAATATCCATAATCATTGATCCTTAAATACTTATGCTCAATAAGATTAGATACAAATCCTTTTTCACGGTCTT
>JBAQFY010000197.1:0-4867 GCA_049287505.1 Sedimentisphaerales bacterium
ATGAATGCCCGTCACCTTTATTAAAGAGAAGGCGGCGCGGCGCTAATGAATAAGATAGTGAGAGGTTTTGGCGAAAGTCAAGTCTCTCGAGAAAGGATGTAATACTGTGGCGGTTAAAGTAGCAGAAGAATGGCTGAACATCTGTGGAGGATGTGAGGTTACAATACTGGACATAGGCGAGCCGCTTCTTGACTTATTGCCCGAGCTCAATTTTGTCCACATGCCTGTATTGATGGACCATAAATATTTTGGCCAAACAGGAGAAAAGGAAGAGATGGAGATCCCCGAAGCGGATTTGGGGATAATCTCAGGAGGTGTTCGCAACGAGGAAGAAAAGCACGTGGCAGAGGAAATGAGAAAAAAGTGCAAAACCCTCATTGCTCTGGGCTCCTGCGCGTGTTATGGCGGGATTCCTGCCCTGGCGAATATGTTTCCTCTTGAGGCCCTGTACGGAAAGGTATATCGGGATTCAAAGACTACAGATTCCGCTGATACGCCTCAAGAGAATCTTCCCCCTCTATTGGACAGGGTGTACGCTGTAGATGAGGTTGTGCCTGTGGATGTATATATTCCAGGTTGTCCTACAAATCCTGATCTTATTGTCAAGGCCATCACCGCACTTTTAGAAGGCAAGAAGTTCAAGCTTGAGGAAAGAAGTGTCTGTGATGAGTGCCCGCTAAAGCGGGAAAAGAAGGCTGCGGGTGGCCAGATAAAAAGAACACTTGAGTCGGTGGAATTCGACCAAAGCAAGCCCTGGGACCAAACAAGGTGTTATATGGAGCAAGGCTTTTTATGTCTGGGACCGGTCACCCTGGCAGGCTGTGGCTATAAGGAAGTCCGCAGGACACCTGACGGTGGAAACGGCGACGGGGTAACAGTACCACGTTGTATTAAAGGGTATATGCCGTGCCGGGGATGCTTCGGTCCGATTCGTAAAGGCGCCAATCCCTTAGTTGACATGATGACTGCGATTTCATCTATAGGGCTGGACGCAAAACAGGTTCCTGACAGACGTGCACTACTAAACAGGTACATTGGTGGTCAAAAACGACTTAGGCCGTTACCGGCGCGTCCAAAATAGTAAGGAGGTAAATATTTATGAAAACTATCACAATAGCCCCAGTAACCCGAATTGAGGGCCATGCCAAGATAACAATTAATCTTGATGATACCGGTAATGTGGCAGATACCTTCGTCAATGTGGTGGAGCTTCGCGGCTTCGAGAAGTTCTGTATCGGAAGACCTGTCGAGGAGCTTCCACGTATTGTAACGAGTATCTGCGGGGTGTGCCCGTGGCACCATCACCTGGCGTCGGCCAAGGCTAACGACGCCGTCTTCGGGGTAACACCCCCGCCTACGGGGAAAAAGCTCAGGGACCTCTGCCAGAGCATTGCCTTTTGCTCGGACAAGATACTCCACTTCTTCTTCCTGGCCGGCCCGGACTTCGTGATGGGCCCGGAGGCGGACTACTCCGTCCGCAACGTTTTTGGCATTGTGCAGTCAAACCCGGATATCGGCAAGAAGGTCGTGCGCGCCCGACACCTCGGCACACAAATGCTGCTCATCGCCTCGGGCAAGTCAATTCATCCTGTGACGGCTGTGCCCGGCGGATTCAGCAAGCCTCTGACTGAGGCCGAACGAGAAAAACTTGTTCCCATGGCCAATGAGGTCCTCGAGTTTGCCAAGTTTGCTATAGCATTCGCTAAGGAGAGCATCTTTCCTAAATATCTGGATGTCATAAAGACAGTGGGTGTCATCAATACAGGTTTTCTTGGCACCGTCACTGATGACGGGACGCTCGAACTGTACGATGGCAAGGCCCGTTTGATGAAACCTGATGGTTCCTATGAAGAATTTCCGTACGAACAATATACCGAGTACATTGGCGAACATATCGAGCCCTGGACGTACCTCAAGTTCCCTTATGCCAAAAAATGGGGTGACTTTTCGCTGGACCTCGATAATCCGTCGGGGATATACCGAACGAACACTCTTGCTCGTATTAATGTCTGCGACAAGATGGCAACGCCGTTGGCACAGGCGGAACTCGAAGAGTTCCGGGAGAGCTTTGGTCGGCCCGCCCAGCAAACACTGCTCTACAACTACGCGAGACTAATCGAGCTGGTCTTCAACGCCGAGCATGTCATTGAGCTTCTGAACGACCCGGAGATCACAGGCAAGGAGACACGCGTCCCGGTAACGCCGCGAGCAGCAAGGGGCGTGGGCTGCGTTGAGGCACCAAGAGGCACATTGATACACGATTATGAGACGGATGAAAATGGGCTGATTACCAACGTCAATCTGATTGTCGGTACAACCCACAACAATGCGCCAATCAACATGTCCGTTAAGCAGGCAGCAAAAGCACTTATCAAAGACGGTGTTTATGACCAGGGTATCCTCAATAAGGTTGAGATGGCCATTCGTGCCTATGACCCGTGCTTGTCCTGTGCAACGCATAAGCTGGACGGCAGTATAGCTGTGAAGCTTGAGATTCGGGATGCCGGCGGGAAAGTAATCAACACTATAACCAATTGGTGAGCTGACAAGGTGCTGGTACGGTCCTCTGGAGAGACTGCTTGCTCTTTGTGATTTGCTGATACATATCGACTTGCCGTACACGTGTGATTATGTTATATTTGGGTGGATGGTAAATGTCTAAAGTTTCTGGGAAGAATTTTGGGATATGTCTCAGAGCACGCGGTGAACCCCGTTAGAGACCAGAAGAAAAAAGTCTCTAACGGGGTGAATCTTGGGAAAAGTAATGACATCGCGGGGTCTGGCTTCCGAGAGTGTTTGAGCCACCAACTATGAGCGTAGGTACGCATGCAAATGACTGAGAAGATTGAGAATTGAGGACAAAGACTGTTTCTCATGGTTTCGGACGAAAATATTCAGACAGCTTCTTATGAGCTTCCGCTGCCGCCGGAGCTGCCTGCTGATGCTGAGGTCAAAGGCTCGGAAAGACCTCTACCGGAATCTCTGCTCGTGCAAAATGCTTTGTGGTTCTGTCGGGTCAGATGGTTAGTAATTGCAACTCTTGTCTTCTATGGCATATTCGGTTTATTTCCCAGGTCGATTGATTACTTCGGAATACGTCCTCCTGGGGTATGGCCCTTCGTAATGGCTGCCGTTTTGACACTGTACAATCTTGCTTTTCTGTTCTTAGCTCGGACCAAGACCTCCTGGGCCGGAACTATGTTTAACCTATGGGGCCAGATTATTGCGGATTTAGTAGTCCTCACCGGGGTTGTTTACTTCGTCGGGAGCCTGGAGACAAATATAGCATTCGCGTATCTTTTTCACATCGTTCTATCTTGCGTGTTCTTCTCACGCAGGCAGAGTTTGATTGTAACTATCATAGCTATTGGCATGTTTGCCGTGTGTATCACCGTAGAATATGTTCTGAAGATACTGCCTTCGATGAGTATTTTTGCCGGGTCACCCAATGAACAAAATACTGCGCCGGTAAGGGTGATATTGATGGTGAACTTCTTTTTCGCCATCGGAATATGGCTGGTCGTATGGTATCTGGCCTCTTATCTATCATCAATGGTGCGCCGGATGGATTTCGAGCTTGCTGAAACTAACCGGCGCCTCGTCGCCGCCCAGGAAGAACGGTCTCGACACATGCTCGCCACGACCCATCAGCTAAAAGCCCCCTTTGCCGCGATTTATTCCAACGCGCAGCTCCTGCTGCGGGGATATTGCGGTGATATTCCTGACGAAGCATTGCAAGTGATACAGAGAATTACGGCGAGATGTCGGCGATTAACTGCAGAAATCCAGGAGATGCTCCAGCTGGCAAATCTAAGCTCGACCAGCCAACAGTCTCTTCCACGGACTAAAATAGTGTCAACGGAGTTGCTGATGTGGTGTATATCTCAGGTTGACCCAATAGCTCGTGAACATGGTATTGTTTTCAAAGTGGATATACGTCCGGTAGCCATGATGGGTACTGAAGACCACTTCAAAATGCTGTTTATCAATCTTCTGTCCAATGCGGTGAGATATTCCTATAGAAACGGGCAGGTACACATCTGCTGTTACCGAGGCCCGAATTCGGAGCCTGTTGTTACTATTGCCGATAACGGAATAGGCATTCGGAGCGACAAGCTGCCTCGTATTTTTGAGGAGCACTACCGTACAAAAGAATCCGTGCAGCACAACAAAGAGTCTTCCGGGCTGGGTTTGGCTATTGTCAAGCACGTAGCTGAATTGTACGGAATTCGTATTCGGGTGGAAAGTCGCCCCGGTTTCGGTACAAAGTTTGAGCTTAAATTCCCTCCCTCAGATGAAGGTTTGGGCAGTGATAAGAAAGGAGAAACGAAATGGCCTATCTCTTGATTGTGGATGATGACGAAGACTTTGCCAATACTGCGGCAATAGTCCTGCGTAAAGAAGGGCACGACGTTCAGATTGAATTGGACACCGATGATGCTGTTAAAAGTATGGAAAATAAACTTCCGGATTTGGTGATTCTGGATGTTATGTTTCCCGAAGACGCCTCTGCCGGATTTGAATTGGCGCGCTTCATGCGCCACGAAAGCGAAAAGCTCAAAGATGTTCCAATCCTGATGCTGACCGCCATAAACACAAAATTTCCTCTCGGGTTTGGTCCTAAGGATATTGACAACTACTGGCTGCCAGTAACCGATTTTCTGGAGAAGCCTGTAGATTTTGACGTTTTGCAGCACAAAGTGACTGAGCTCTTACATGACTAAAGTGCCTAAAGTGACACTTATACCAATTGTAATTAAAAGCTGCGCTTTATATAAAGAGCAGCGAGCCATCCCCAAGCTGCGCTTGAGGCTGCCACCCTTTTGTGCTAAACACAAGGAGCGCAGTAATTAAACGCAATTGGTAT
>JBAQFY010000198.1:0-9766 GCA_049287505.1 Sedimentisphaerales bacterium
GGCTGGGACAGGGAAGCTATGTCCCGGTAAAACCAGCGGTTTCACCTCGTACAAGCCTGAAAAAACTCGCTTGTTTTAGGCCTAGTCTGGAGCGATATTGACTTTGACGAGATGACTATCGAAGTCAATCCTAAGGAAGATACTGATGAGACTTGGGAGTGGAAGATTAAGGACACTGACAGACGATACCTTCCATTGAAAGAAGATGTTAGCCAGTTACTTGTCGTTCTTCAGGACAGAAGGCCGGAGGCTTATCCTTATGTTCTTGTCCCGCCCGCACGGTATGATCATATCCAGCGGGTACTGCGACCCAAGGGCAGGTGGACACTTTCGAGTGCAAGGAACAAGGTGATCCACAATTTTACAAAGCAGTTTAACAAGATTTTGGCGAAAGCTCGTGTGCACAAAAGAACATTCCACGATATACGCAAGACAGCCATAACCAATTGGTTCCGTCAGGGATTGAGCGAATATGATGTAATGACGCTTGCCGGGCACTCTAATTTCTCGACTACTCATAGATTTTATTTGGCTGTGGCGGATGATTTGGCAGTCCGAGCAAGGCAGGCGATTACCCATCAGGTCAGCCATGAATTGTTGCAAAAGTGTTTTCAAAACAGCCCAAGAGGAGCAGACCTATGAGTCAAAATTTGGTGCAGATTGGTGCAGATGGCATTTTCGGGTGTTCAATGCAAAAGGCTGCCAAGCGTAAGTATTTGACAGCCTTAAGGTTAACAAACGAGGCCGACGCGACTCGAACGCGCAACCTTCGGATCGACAGTCCGATGCTCTAACCAGTTGAGCTACGGCCCCGTAATCCCACTTAAAAACTTCAATATACCGGCACACCGGCTTTTATGTCAACTGTTTTTTATACAAAACACCTCATTGGGCTAAAGTTTGACAAAGGCACTTATAAATTGTGCACTTATGTTCTTATTTTCTTGAAGACTGTGAGCGTCTGACAACTGGGTGTGATTTGCTGTTCTTCTGAGGGTTTTGCTGCAGGACTCTCATTGCTTTTTTCACGTCGGCGACTTTTAAAACGCCGGTAGTTCGGCCCCCTTTTGCGCCTGCTGTGCAATACGCGTATGAAATATTTATGTGGTTCTTGGCCAATTTCTCCGCTACCACTGCTAGCGCACCGGACTTATTTGCCAGTGTTACACACAAAACCTCTGTCTCGCTGTGGGGCATATTTAGCTTTGACAAGACCTCTTTTGCTTTTTCCAGTGAAGCAAAAACTACTCGCATAGCGCCGTGTTCCACGGAATCCATCATTGTCATCGCTATGATGTTAATCTTAGCTCGTGCGAATTCGCCGAGCACCTGAGCTAACACACCCGGTTTGTTGACCATGAAAATTGAAAATTGCGTCGCAATATACATAACACCGCCTCTCTGATTAAATGCACGCCTGTTTTCGAAGAGCCTGGCCCGCGCTTGATACGGGCAACGGCATGTAACTCCCGCAAAAGTGGGAGTTAATCCGTCTTCACTGCCTGTATGCCGCTTTCTTTATCCGGGAAAAATCTAAAAACCTTATCAAGATTGGTTATCTTGAAAACCCTGTGCAGTTGTGGATTTATCGCACTAATCACAACCTCACCGCCGTACCTTTCCAGCTTGGTCCGGATGTCCAGAAGCAGCCCCAGCACCTGGGAAGAGAAAAACTTTACACTCCCAAAGTCAAATATCAGCTTGTTGGGTTGGTTTTCGCTAATAAATTTCTTTATCTGCTTGGAAGCGGAACTTATTCCATCCACATCACTTACTGAAGCAGACTTGAAAACCACTACCCCAATATTGCCCTGACTTGTTATTTCTACGCCGCCTTCTTCATCCATGCTTATCGACGCTCCTTGAAAATCAACATTTTTTAAACAATTACTCCAAATTTAACGGCTCTGTTCGAGTTCCTACCCATTTTTGCTCATTTTTACACATTTATCAATAATCATTTGTTAATTATTAACTTTTTTTAACATTTCCAGCAGGCAACAAAATGCCCGTTATCAGTGTTTTTTCCCCTTTTCAGTGCCGGCATCTGCTCTAAACAATCGCTCTGGCGCTGAGGACACCTCGGGTGAAAAGGACAGCCGGTTGGAGGGACCCCGCCTTGCGGGAACCGATTCAAGGCGCTCGGCACTTCGCCGCCCAATATGGTTCTCCGGCTACGCTCAGACCGCCCAAATGCCGGGACAGCCGAGATAAGGGCACGAGTATAAGGATGCAGGGGGTTTCGATACAGTTCTTGTGCCGTAGCCTGCTCCACTATCCTGCCCATATACATCACCGCCACAATATCACAGAAAAACTCCACCACAGCCAAATTATGTGCGATAAATAAGAACGTCAAGCCGAATTCTTCCTGTAAGTCTTTGAGAAGATTCAAAATCTGCGATTGAATCGAAACATCAAGGGCGCTAACCGGCTCATCACAAATAACCAGTTTTGGTTTCAGCGTCAAGGCCCTGGCGATGCCGATTCGCTGCCGCTGTCCGCCTGAAAATTCGTGTGGATAACGGTTCATATAATCAGGTGATAGGCCCACCTTTGAGAGCAGTTCCGCGGCTCGCTCAGTCAGTTCACTGTTGGTTATTTTCCCTTGAACCTTCAACGGCTCACCAACAATATTACCAATAGTCATCCTCGGATTCAACGAGCCGTAAGGGTCCTGAAAAATAAGGCTAATCTGGCTGCGAAGACGTCGCATTTCAACCTTGTCGGCAGACAGAATATCCCTCTGTTCGAAAACGACCTTTCCAGACGTTGCCGGAACTAATCGAACGATACTTCTGGCGACAGTTGTTTTGCCGCAGCCGCTCTCACCGACAAGACCTAACGTCTGCCCCTTTTCGATACTAAAACTGACCCCGTCAACCGCTTTGATGTAACCAACAGTTCGCCGCAGCAGGCCTTTCTTTATAGGAAAATAGGTCTTTAAGTCTCCAACTTTCAGCAGATAGCCGTTTGTGCTCACCATATTTTGACTCATATTTCTTATATTCTTCATCAGTCAATTTGTAGGGTGGGGTCTTTACCCCACCAATTTTTATTCACCGGCACAAATAATACTCTCGCAGGTTCTTTTCATATCATCGAGTTTCATATCTCCATAAAAACCGCTCTGAACAAATTTGTGATACGTTGACCAAGGCCAATCCTCTATCTTTTCCACCAATCCGTGTTTTACGGGATTGTAATGTTGTAATCAATATGACGCTGTAAATCATTTTCATTTCTTATCTGGTGTTCCCAAAATCGTCTCTGCCAAATAGCCGCTTCACCCGTGCGCATTCTTGAGACATTTCTTTGTCCTTCATGTCCACCGGATTTTAGATACTTTTTTGTAAAGAGCGACTTGACTGAATTCCATCGCATTGAAAAATCAGAATCGCAATCGGGCAATCTCCATACACAGTGTAAATGGTCGGGCAGAAGGCACATCGCGATGTTGTCGAAGGGTCGTTTTTCTTTTACTTTGCCAAATGCAAAACGCAGACAATCGCGGGATAGCGTATCGGTAAGGAATTTTGCCCGCTGAAACGTAACAACCGTGAAAAAGTAATATCCGCCTTTGAAATTGGCGCGTCTGTAGTTTGACATCTCTTATAAACCCATTTTGTGGGGTTACGACCCCACCCTACATTTCTTACCATATCTTGATAATGTCATTCTGAGCGAAGCGAAGAATCTCGTTTTTCGTTTTTCACTTTTCCTTCATAACCGTTTACATACCAGCAGGCAACGCAACGTCCCGGTTGAGCTTCTCTTAATTCCGGTTCGATGGTTTGGCATTGCTTGTCTGTTTTACCTCTCGGGCAGCGGGGATGAAATTTGCACCCTGTCGGGAAATGCAGCGGCTCAGGAACATTACCTGAGATTGTCCACAGCCGTTTCTCTGAAAAACCTAATCTCGGCAGAGACTTTAACAGCCCCTGGGTATAAGGATGTAAAGGCTCCGCGAAGAGTCTGGGCGTCTCGGCCACTTCCACTATTCGCGATGCGTACATCACTGCAACGTTCTGGGCTCGCTCGGCCACAATGCCCAGATTGTGCGTTATCAGCAAAATGCTCATACCGTTTTGTTTTTGCAAATCGTCTAACAAATCCAGTATCTGTGCCTGAATCGTTACGTCCAGAGCGGTTGTCGGCTCATCGGCTATTAGCAGCGCCGGCTTACAGCTTGCCGCCATTGCTATCATAATCCGCTGCTGCATACCGCCGGACATTTGATGTGGATATTCATGTGCCCGCCGGGCCGGGTCCGCAATACCCACTTTCCGCAGCATCTCGACCGCATCCGCCCAGGCCTCTTTGCAGCTTTTGTTCTGGTGGCCCCTGATGGCCTCGGCAATCTGGTTGCCCACTGTATAGACCGGATTGAGACTGGTCTGCGGCTCCTGAAAAATCATAGCAATTTTCTTTCCGCGAATTTGTCGCATCTTGTTTTCGCTCAACGCCGACAGGTTCCGTCCCTCGAAAACAATTTCGCCGCCGACGATTTTGCCCTGTGGAGCCGGAACTAAGCGCATAATCGACAGTGCCGTTACGCTCTTACCACACCCGCTCTCACCGACAAGTGCAAACGTTCGGCCCCTCTTTATTGAAAAGCTAACATCCTGCACCGCCTTTACTACACCTTCTTCAGTAAAAAAGTGCGTCGAAAGATTCTTCACCGAAAGTAGTGTTCCGTTGTCATTCATACTCTTCGTCTATACAAATATCAAAATTTGAAAAAGTAATATACTAAATCCGAAATTCGAATATCGAAATCCGAAACAAATTCAAAATTCGAATGCTCAAATTTTCAAAACTTATTGTTTTGGTAATCCCTCGGCTTCGCTCGGGACAGGTTTTGGATTTTGGTCATTTAATATTGTTTTGTGCTTCGAGTTTCGTGCTTCGTGCTTTTATCTGTTCGTACTTCGTGCTTTTCATAATTTCGTATTTCATATTTCGCTTCACACCTTACTGAATTCTCAACTTCGGGTCGAGGGAGTCTCTCAGGGCGTCGCCGAAGATATTCAACGCCAGTGACAGGAAGAATATTGCCGCCGTAGCCGCCGCCATTTGCCACCACACACCTCGTGAAAGCTCAATCCTTGCATCATTTATCATTGCTCCCCAGCTCGGACGCTCCGCTTCTCCAAGTCCTAAAAAGCTCAAGATAACTTCTGCATGAATGAAGGCCACAAATCGCAGCGAAAAGTCAATTATCACAAGATGAAAAACATTGGGCAGCAGATGTCTGAAAATTATCCGCCGCCGTTTGCACCCATAGCTGATTGCAGCTAAGACGTATTCTCTGTCTTTGTGCTTGATAACTTCACTGCGAATCAGCCGACATATACCGACCCAGCTCGTAAGACCTATGGCTAAATAGACAGCCGTTATACCTGTCAGCCTGTAACCAAAAAGAGTCCTATCCCGCAGCACAACGGCAAAGGCCAATATCAGCAGAATATACGGAATAGAGCTTAAAGTTGAGTAAATCCAAACGATTATTTCGTCAACGAAGCCGCGAAAATAGCCCGCAAAAGCCCCTAAAGGAACTCCAATGGCGATACTGATAAGCGAAGCGCAGAGCGCAACCGTTATCGATATTTTCGTACCGTACAACGTCTTTCGCAGAACGGACTGCCCGAATATATCCGTGCCGAATATATTTTCCGAGCTTGGCGGCGCATAAGATTGTCCGGCCTGTTCGGCCCACAGTGTCGGCCCAATCCGCCAATCAAAAAATTCCACCAGATAGATAAAGCCGGCGAGCAGAAAATATATAGCTATCACGCCGAGGCAAACCATCGCTAACTTGCGCCTGCGAAGCCTTCTGGCGCCGTCCTTCCACAGACTTGTGCCCTTCGGCGGCTCTGTTTTTATTGTCTGCTGATGTTCACCCCGTGAGAGGGACCCCATTTCGCCATCTTTTTGCGAAATGGGAACCCAGAAATTTGTCTTTTTGCCTGTCATATTAGTTCTGCTCATAGAATTTGGGTTCCCGCAAGGCGGGGTCCCTCTAACGGGGTTCACTCAAGAGTAATCCTCGGGTCAACGAGCGAGTAGCAAATATCTGTTATAAGATTAAATACCACGAAAAGGAGCGCACTTATGTAAGTCATAGCGCTGATAACAAAATAATCGCGTGAGCCTATCGCCTCCACCATAAGATAACCCAATCCGGGTATTCCAAAAAACCTCTCAAGCAGCAGCGACCCCAAAAACAAAAACGGTATCGCCAAAACCACACGCGTAATAATAGGTATCATTGCATTTTTCAAAACGTGCTTGAACAGCACACGTCTTGTCGTAAGCCCTTTTGCAAAAGCGGTCCGTACATAGTCGTTTCGCATTTCGTCAAGCATAACTGTTCTAAAAAAGCGCAGATTCCTTCCAAGACCTGCTGCTATACCGATTAACACAGGCAAGGCTACGTTCCGGGCCAACGACAAATCCGGCGAAAAGAACACCGGAAAAAGTCCCCATTTATATGCGAGAAAGTATTGGCCGAAAAGAATAAAACTAAGATATGGAATACTCATCCCGGCAACGCAAATAACCACGGCTAAGATGTCCCAAATAGTACCTCGAACGAATGCTACAACAAGTGCTAAGCTTACTGAAATTATCACGACGCCCAAAAACATCGGCACCGTTAGCGCCAGAGAAGGTCCCAGACCACGCTTGATTTTGTCGATAACAAGTTCCCGGTCGCGGGCCCTGCCGAAATTAAATGTCAGCGCATTCTTGAAGTGGTTTGCGAATTGGCTGTCCCACGACAAAAACAAAGGCTTGTTAAGGCCGTACTCTTCACGAATTTCGTCTATTGTCTCCTGGGTGGCACCTTTGCCGGCAATTTCAATGGATATGTCACCACCGACGAGAGTGAACAATACGAAGGTTATTAAAAGCACGCCGAATACAATCGGTATGGTATATAGAAGCCGCCTTATTATGTAAACTGTCATTTATAGAGCTTTGCGTTACGAAAAAGACCCGGGTGGCACCCTCAAATCCTGGACTGAGTTTGTCGAAGGCTTGTTTGGGGGTGCTGAAAATCTTCAATTTTTATACTCTGCACGTTTGGCCATATCGATTCTGCGATACTTGCTCAGCCCGTATGCGAAGGCGTGCGGCTTGTAATTCTTATACCAGTCATGATGCAGCACATACGCAACACGATGGTTTAAGAAGGCCGCGGGGTAATCTTCCAGAACTATAAGCTCCATTTTTCTATAAAGCCGACGTTTTTCGGGGCTGTCGAGCATTACTTGCGCTTTTTCATATAATTCGTCAAACTCCGCATTGGAATAGTTGAATTTATTTGGTCCCGGCGCTTTGTTTTTGCTGTAAAACATTGCCAGGAAATCCTGTGCGTCGGGTGTGGTCGCGCTGCTGCCGGAGGTGAACATCTGGACACTTTTAGTATTGACCTTTTCCTGATAAGTAGGCATATCCATATATTCTGTTTCAACTTCAAGACCGATGGCATTCAAATTATGTTTGAGAAACTGGCCGTACTGACGGTACCAGGTACTTGTGCCGGGTAGAGCTATTTTAAGCGTGGGCAGTTTGCCGCCGTGAATTTTCTCGGCCTCTTCCAATAGCTCCTGTGCCTTTGCCGGGTCGTACTTGGCGTATCCCTTTTCTTTTATCTCGGGATTGTAAGAGGGCATTACGGGTGGTATAAGGCCGTTGGCAACCAGATGTCGATTATTGAAGAACAGCTCTATAAACTTCTCGCGGTCTATGGCATAACTTATCGCACTGCGAAGCGGCTTGTTTTTACCGAGGACAGGGTCCAGCATGTTAAAACCAAGCCAGTAGGTCGATGGGTCCTTAAATGTTTTCAGGTGTATATTGCGTTGCTTCATCGCCGGCGTCAATTCTCCAGTCCCACCCATAACCTCGTCGAAGTTGTCTTTGGGGATTACAGTGGCATCGACTTTGCCCTGCAAAAATAAAAGCCAGGCCGGCTGGCGCTCTTCGATTATGGTCCAAACGACTCTGTCGGCAAAAGGCATTGGCTTTCCTGCATCATCCAGATAGCCGGCCTCGGCATCGCCGGGTTCGCCGCTGCTCGGATAAAGTTCGCTCCTGAAAGCCGGGTTGCGGACAAGCTCGATGTAGCTGCCGCGGCGCCATACGTTCAGCCGGAACGGCCCGGTACCTACAGGGTGGCTTATAATATCCTTGCCGTAATAATCGACTGCCTCTTTGGCTACAGGCGCTGTTGCTATATCCGCCAGAGCTGTACATAGTTGGGGCCAGGGTTTTTTGAGCTTGATAAAGAGTGTGTAATCGTCGGGAGTGGTTAATCCTTCAACCTGCCGCGAATAATCGACGTCCGCCTCGCTTCTGCAAATTTTTGTATATTCGCGAAACTCATCGAGTCCGGCAATTTTGTTATCAAAGATAGACCAATTTTGACTTAGATACTTGATATTAGCTACTCTTTTGAGCGAGAAAACAAAATCTTCAGCCTTCAGCTCACGTCCTTTATTATTTGGGAGGGACCCCGCGAGGCGGGAACCAAAACAACGGTCATCCTGAAAGTAAACACCTTTTTTGATTTTTATGGTATAGGTGAGCAAATCGTCGCTGATTTGCGGCATATCTTCAGCTAATAGAGGCACAAGCTCGTACGGGCGCTTCAGGAAGTGATATTGATACAAAGGCTCGAATATCTGGCTGGCGACTATAACAGAATAAACGTCTCGCATATTACCGGGGTCAAGGCCTTTTATTTTGGTAGAGAGGACGTGATGCAGAACCATTTCGTTCGGCTCTTCAACCGGCACTGAGCCGTTACATCCTGCAATAATCAATCCCGCATAAATTATCGTTACAAGAAGTGCCGGCCTTACTGATATGCCAATACTGTAGTGTCTCTGCAATTGGTGCGTGGCTGTAGCAAACCCTGTTAGAAGTCGGAATCGAAGGCGAGCCCCATTAGAAGTAAGCCGCCGCCTTGTAACGGGGCGGGCATCCCGACAAGGGCACATTATTTCTAACGGGGTAAATACAAGGCTTACAAACTTCAATCCAAATTCCCTTTTGCTTTAAGCTGTTTTTGCATTATTTATTGTTTTGCCGTGTGCGGATTCGAATATCAATTATCAGTAATCAATTGTCAATAATCAACTCTTTTTAGCATTTGTGGCAGACAATAAAATGCCTGTCATAAACGTTTTTTTATCGTTCGCAAATAGACAGTTTCAGGTTTCAGTGCAGGGGGGGAAGGATGTGAGAAAATAGTTAAGTTTGAGGTTTTTCAGGAGAGTTTAAATTTTAAAGAAAATTGGGTATTTTCAGATTTTTTTTGCTGATTTTGAGAGGAATACTTGTTTTTGGGTTAAAAATGGGGGTTGGTATGTCAATATGCGTTACATAGGCAAGACGGGAAAGAAAAAAATGGTAAAAAATGGGATAAAAATGGTCAGAAATGAGTAAAAAGTTATGAGAGATGCGCGCGTTTTGGGTATAAATTGAACTGAAATTAACACTTTTTAAAGATTAACATTTTGTTAGATTAGGTAAGATAGGAAAGCATAAACATTATCGGACGTTGCAGTTTGTGGTGGTGGGGAGTGGATCAGTGAGTAGTGAGCTAAAGTGAACTAGAGTGGCTAAAGGGAGCTAGAGTGCCTAAAGTGAGCTAGAGTGCCTAAAGTGAGCTAAAGTTGGATACGAGATACTGGATGCTTGTATTTCGTGAAGCCCTTCGACTCCGCTCAGGATAAACTACGAGGTGTAGCTCGTA
>JBAQFY010000199.1:0-28353 GCA_049287505.1 Sedimentisphaerales bacterium
CTTCGGCGAAGGGAGCAGGGCAAGCTCGGTTTTGAGGGCAAAGAAATTGTCCTCATCCTCTAAAACCGTGGGTTCAAAGCTGCTTCCAAAAACTTTATCCACTGCACCGAGATATTCATAAGGTGTAAGGTCGTCCGCCAGGCCTACGTAGAAAGCGGTAATGGCGTATATCCGGTCCCAGACTTCACGGCCGCTGCGTTGGTCTATCTTTACCGCTTCGAGAGATTTGGCCAGCAGTACGGCCTGGGTGGTCTGAATTTTCGCGTCCTCGACGCTGATGAGTGCGTCAGCCGAAGGCCCCGAAGATTCGGCGCCTTTTAAGAGAAAAGCCATTCGCCCGTACCACATTAGCGTCCTGAAATATCGTTTGAGCTGCTCGCTTCGTGTATAATGGCCCCTCGGGACGTATTGTGAGTAGTCCTCTTCGTATATAAAAATATCGCTGTTGCTGAATCCGGCGTGGGCGTCGATTTTGGCAAGCTCGCCTGCGACGAGGTCTGCTACCAGCTCCGGGACCTGAGCTTCGGGGTCGATTAGCTTTTTAGCCACGGTCAGGTAGGCAACGTTGCGTTTTGCTGCTTCTTTGAGCCGGCCTGTATATTGTTCGTGCAGTGTCAGCGAATCGTCCAGCAGTGCCGTTGTTAAGCTGTGGATGTCCGCATAAAACTCTTGCTCTTCTATTTCCTTCAAAGTTTCATCAAACTGGATATGATAGAGGTGGAGAAGCGTATCGGCTGCAACGAACAAGGGCACGTTCATCCGGCGCAGGTACTCGTATGGTTTTACGATATCGTTTTGGTCCGGGAAGTCGTATTCGGTAATGGCAAAACCATTTTGTTCAAGCAGCGGGGCGATGCTCTTTAGGCCGAGCCGGGAATCCACAGAGGCGTAGTTCCCGACAGCTCCTAAGTCGAGCGGGAGGGTATAGCCAGGTGCATTCGGCTCGATGGGATTATCGTAGGGGACGTAATACTCGTTTAATCCTGGTTTTTCGGTTTTGCCGTCGTCTGCGAAGTTGAGCAAGTTGTCTATAAATAGGGTAATGTCGTTTATGTCCACGACGCCGTTTCTGGTCAGGTCGGTGCCGCCGCACCAGTCCGGCTCGCTGCAGCCGGTCTGTTGCCAGTGAGAGATAAGTATGACAAAATCATCGATATCAATATCATTATCGGCGTCGAGGTCGCCTTGCAGGCAGACCGAGATGGTATTTTGTTCAATACAGCCGTTTCCCTGCATACAGATTGTAATACAATAAGGATTCATTAGCCCACGCACCCTGACATAGTCTCCAACATTGAAGTTTCCCATGTTGTCCAGGACGTACAAACCGCCTATATCAGCTTTAAACAGTACGCATTCAACGCCCTGGACGAGGACGCCGCAGCCGTCGAAATGGCCGGGGACAGGCGAGACTATAAAGTCATTAGTGATTGGGCCGAAGTAAGACTGCACAGCTATCATATTCTCAACAGGCATACTTGCCGGATGTGGTAAGGGGATGGGATTGGCCGATGCTATCGTAGCTGCTGTCAGGATAATGGATAAGATTGCAAATTGCTTTTTCATCTGAAGAAGTCGTCCATAATAATCCTTGTACTATTAATATTTTACCATAAAAAAAGCACAAATTCAAATAAAAAGAGCGGCTGATTTGCTGTTATGCGCATACCAGTATGGAACCTTAGTCTTATGTAGGGGTAGGGGGGGCAGATAGTGAACTTCTCCTACCTTGCGGCTAAAGGTTATCCTGTTTTAATGCCGATGATACTTTAAGACCAAAGGTTAAAAATAAAAAACCAGAATTGTGGATGGCCTCCTTAATTTTGCATTTTGCTCTTTAATTTTCCAACTTATTAACGGGCGGCGAAATATGCCCTCGATGCAGAGACAGGTTGTTAGAAAATTCGATAATCGATATTCGATTCTCGAAACGAGATTCTCGACGGGCATTGAAACTCTACCTTTATGGAAAAACCTCAGGTGCTTTCTGGATTATCTGACTGTTGAGGCGGGTCTGTCTAACAATACAGTTTTAGCTTATGGCCGGGACCTTAGAAGCTTTCTGAAACACTGCAAGTCCAATAAAATCTGCGAGCTACGGCAAATAAAGCCAACCCTTATTCAAAACTACCTGCGAATCCTCACTCAGGAGCAAAAGAGTGAAAGCTCGATTAAGCGTTCTCTGGTGGCGATAAGAATGTTCCTGCGATTCGGCAAGCTTACCGGCCTTGTGGAAGACGACCTGACCTCGATGCTTGAAAGCCCGAAGGTCTGGCAGAAACTGCCGTGTATTTGCAGCAAACAACAGGTTCTTGAGCTTTTGAATGCACCGTGCCCGGATGAGCCTTTCTATTTTCGTGACAGGGCGATGCTTGAATTGCTCTATGCGACCGGTATACGCGCCAGCGAGATAGCGGGGCTGAAAACGTCAGACTTGAGCCTTAATATCGGCTATCTGCGCTGCCTTGGTAAAGGGAACAGAGAACGTGTAGTCCCAATCGGAAAAGCTGCCATCGCGGCGATAAATGAATATCTGGGGAATCTACGGCCCAAGCTGATTAAGCCTTTTAGTAACGATTTTTTACTTCTTTCCCGAACAGGTCGGCCAATGAGCCGTATTGAGATTTGGAGATTAGTCAAAAAATATGCGGTTCGTGCAGGTATGCCCAGAAATTTAACTGTGCATACATTAAGACATTGCTTTGCAACTCATCTGTTGGCCGGTGGGGCCGATTTGCGAAGCGTCCAGGAGATGCTCGGTCATGTGGATATATCCACTACCCAGATTTATACTCACGTTGACCAGGAAAGATTAAGAAAGATTCACCGAAAATTCCATCCGAGACCGTGATTGGTAATTGGTGAGTGGTGAGTAAGAAGAATTTACTTAACCAATTAATCATTTAACAAATTAACAAATTAACCAATTGACTTGGATGTAGTTTTTAGGTTATTATATGATGACGAAGTTGATGGGCAGGTACCCCGCAAGGCGGGAACCCAGCATTTTCCTCAAGGTCATCTGGATGGGCGTAAAGAGATTATATTTTATAATATTGATTCTGGTGATAGGATGCCAGCAAGCCGGCATTAGCGCAAACCAACCGGTCTTTGCGGCTAATGCAACAAATGGAGCGTCTGCAGAGGCCAAGCCTGATGAGCAACTGGATTTCATCAAGAATGCCCTGCTCAATGACCCAAACGTAGAGATGCGCATCAAAGCGGCAAATGTGATGTTGAGTAGTCAAAACCCCCTGGCCAGGAAGATTCTGCTTGAGACACTCGGGCTGACTAACAATAGTGCGGCCCGTATGGCTGTCTGTCAAGCATTGATTCAGACCCGGTCATCGGAGGGAGAACTAAAGAACAAGGAAGATTTCATCCAGCCTCTGCTTGGCGTCTTTGACACCGAGGTTGTTGCAGAGTCCCAGCTTGCGGCGGAGGCAATGCTGATTTATAAGTATGACAAGATTGAACAATCGCTCGATGCGATAGTAACAGATGCCTCAAAACCGGTGAAGACGAGATTAAATGCCATACATACACTGAGACTTTGGCCGGATATGAAGGCAACTATCAGACTTATAAGGCTGGTTGACGACCCAGACAAACAGGTATCGGCCGAGGCGGAAAAGGCCCTGCGTTCTCTTGGTATACCGGTCGGCGAAAACTACCGGGCACGTGAGCAAAATATAAGTGAGCTGCAGCGCAAAGGTCGAGACGAATTCCTTCGAGACTGGCTGATTCGCCAGGAAGCGCAGATGCGTCAGATGAGAGCCGAATTGAACGCCTGGCAAAGCAGATATCAATCGGCGTTGGGCAAGATATACGACGGCATCAGTGATGACGCAGCCAGAGGAAAGTTTTTGGCGGAGCATTTGGGCAGCTCAGAATCCGTAGTCAAATTGTGGGCGTTGGAAAAAGTCTCTCAATGGAGAAAAGGAACGAACCCCAAATTGCCGACGGATGAGCTTGAACCTATTTTGGTCAATTTGATTTCGGACCCGGACAGAAATGTTCGTTTGAAGACAGCGGGGCTGTCGTCTTTGAGGGTGATGAATTCGGCTCAACGGCTATTAGCACAACTTGCATCCGAGCCTGACGAGCAGGTCAAAATCGAATTATTGGATGCGCTGGGCGGGGCGTGCTCATTCGCCCTTTTATCTTCTTCACCGGTCACGATTTCATCGGAGATAAGAAAACAGGCCCTGGAATTGGCGGCGAAATACCTTTCCGAAGAGGATGTAGGAAAATCTCGAAAGGGAGCGGAAGTTGTAAGAAAGCTGCTTGAGCCGGAAGGATTAAAGCCGGAGGAGCTCGACGTGTATCTTGGTTTGCTTGTGAAAAGATATGACCAGCAAAAGCCTGACAGTGCACTGCGTGGAGAGCTGCTCAGCACAATGGCCGGCTTGTGTGCACAGGGCAGCGCCGGCAAAGCCAAGGCAGCTACGCTTTTTGGGCAGTTATTTATAGAAGCTCTGCGAGACGAAACAAATTTTGTCCGGGAAACAGCAGTAGATGGGCTTATCTATATCGACAAAGCAAGCGCACTGAAAAGATTGAGAAAAGATTTTGTCAATGACCCCAGTATCATACTCAGAAAGAAACTGATAGACGTTGCAGGTGAAGTCGGGGGCAAAGAAGATTTAATCTGGCTCGTGGAAAAAATAGGTATAGATTCCGAAAGTGGGCCTGCCTGGCAGGCAATGCTTAAGATATTCAATGGCTCTGATTCCGGCATCCTGAACGAATGGATGGACAAATTCACATCTCAAAACAGCAAGACCAAGTTGACTGATGAACAGAAAATTGCTTTTCTAAAGATAGCGGAGACAAAAGCGACCGGCGAAAACAAAGCTAATATGCTCAAAGACGTTCGAGAGAAGCTGGCAGAGCTTTATAAAAGAATAAACCAGTTTGAGCGAGCGGCGGAGTATTTTGATAGGCTGTACAAAGCTGCCCAGACCGACAAGGAAAGAGAGGCAATCCTGCCAAACTTATTGGATGCGTACTTGAGAGGGTCAAAATTGGAATTTGCATCCGAATTGGTGGGACAATGCTTGGTGGAGGAAGATTTGGGTCCTGACAATGTTGTCCTGGGAACAATTGACAATTATCTAATCAAACCGCCCGCTGGAGCTGACCCGAATACGGTTCTGAAAGCGCTGAGCGGAATAAAGCTCTCCGGACCCCGGCCCAAGTGGCGAGAATGGCACAAAAACTGGACTGACCGTCTTGGTAAAGGTAAAGTGGTGGAAAAGCCTGCAGAAGCCGTCAAGCCCAAAGAGGAATAGGTAATTATTCCGCAGTTGATTCAGTTAATCTTGAAGGGCTTAGAAGTATTTCCTTGTCGACTTCCAGACCACTGATAATAATATGAACATATATATTATCAAACGAACGGGTTTGTACCTTGCGTTGCTTTAGACCCTGCGGGATTGCAACGCAGCAGACTTTTTTATCCTCACGATTGGCCACTACCTGAAACCAATCACAAAAATAGAGTGTGCCCGGCAGTACGCCACTATAACTATATAACCGCAAGGCAGTTATTGCTTAAAGTCGCGGCACTGTTTTGAGTAAGCGCATATATTTTTTGTGAGCCGTATAAGGGGTAGATGCGAGCGTTTGTGCGTTGTGGCTGTGGGACGAGAGCCGTTTGGATGTAATTTCTTGTAAAAAAAATTGAAAATTTTTCATTTTTTTTCACAATTTTTCCTTTTTTATGTTTGCATATGGAGTGATATTTCGATAGATTGTTGAGTTTACATTAAAAAGCTGTTGATAAGTTACGGATTCCTGCGCTATCAGTATATAGAAATTGAGCAGGAATAAAGGGATACTGTTTTGATTTTTCGGCTTTTAGCCGGTCAAAGGCGTGGTTTCTTATTCGATTTCGATTTACTGCGGCAGCCTCTGCTTTGCGTAGCTGTTAGTGTAATGAAGTAGCTTTGCTATGTAGCAGCCTACTCCGCTGTAGGAGAAACGACTATGAAGGCTGGACGAGTTCGCAGAGCAAAGTGGGGACAGTGAGTCGGGCAGTCAAGATGATTGTTTAAATTTTACGGTTTCTTGGCCGTCCAAAAGGTGATTTCTTACCCGATTCACCGCACGAAGAAGCCGACGGCCTGTCGGTTGCTGCTGTAGCTCAGTGGTAGAGCGCGTCCTTGGTAAGGACGAGGTCATGGGTTCAAGCCCCATCAGCAGCTGAATGCAAGCGGGTCAAGCCGGGACAGCTTGTCCAGCATCAAAACGGCGTGAGCCTCGCAGCTTTGCTGCAGGGTAAGTTAAGTCTGTTTTGGTGTGTGACAGCAGGAACCCTGGTTGTGAATTGATTATAAACAGAGTGAAAACAGTTTTTTGGGAAATCAGATAGGGACAAATAAATACTAACCCTGTACATTGGAGGTATATATTAAGATGGCTAAGGCGGTATTTGAACGGACAAAACCACATATCAATATTGGCACTATCGGTCATATTGACCACGGCAAAACGACGTTGACGGCTGCAATCACGATGCGACTGGCACATAATGCCGGTGGCGGTAATATCAAGAGGTTTGAAGACATCGACAATGCCCCGGAAGAAAGAGAGCGCGGCGTTACAATAAATACTGCGCACGTTGAGTATGAGACGCCGAAGCGCCATTACGCTCATGTCGATTGTCCGGGACACGCCGACTATATCAAGAATATGATTACCGGAGCGGCCCAGATGGACGGGGCTATTTTGGTAGTAGCGGCAGGCGATGGTCCGATGCCTCAGACTCGCGAGCATATCCTGCTTGCCCGTCAGGTTAATGTGCCCAAAATTGTGGTATTCCTGAATAAAGTAGACGTAGTTGACGACCCGGAACTGCTCGAGCTGGTTGAGCTGGAGATAAGAGACCTGTTGAACAAATATGAATACCCCGGCGATGATATTCCTATTATTAAAGGGTCGGCTTTAGCTGCGATGGAATGTGAAGGTAAAGATGACGAGGCCTGTAAGTGCATCGATGAGCTGATGGAGGCAGTTGACAATTATTTTCCACTTCCAGAGCGTGAAGTTGAAAAGCCGTTTCTTATGCCGGTGGAGGACGTTTTCAGCATTAAAGGCCGGGGTACTGTCGGCACAGGCAGGGTTGAGCGTGGTAAAATCCACACCGGTGAGGAAATTGAAATCGTCGGGCTTGCCGAGGAAACTCGCAAGACGGTTGTTACCGGGGTTGAAATGTTTAACAAGACACTCAATGAAGGCCAGGCGGGCGATAACATCGGCGTGCTTTTGCGGGGCGTTGAAAAGAAAGATTTAGAGCGGGGACAGGTTGTCGCAGCACCGGGTAGCATAACTCCGCATACCAAGTTTCAAGCAGAGGTATATGTTCTAACCAAGGAAGAAGGTGGTCGTCATACGCCGTTCTTCGCAGGCTACAAGCCGCAATTTTATTTCAGGACAACGGATGTTACCGGTTCAGTTCTTGCGTTAATGAGCAGGGAAGGCAAGAGTGCAGAGATGTGTATACCGGGCGATAATATAGCGATGGAGGTAGAGATTATTGCGCCAATCGCTATGGAGGAAGGCCTTCGCTTTGCTATTCGTGAGGGCGGTCGGACGGTCGGTGCCGGTGTGGTAACTAAGATTCTTGCCTGAAGGGCTCTGAGTAACTTCTGAAGGGAACTTCGAGCGTCTGAAACCGAGGCGCTCGGGCCGGCAAAGTGTACCCAGGCGGGCAACTGCGGAACAATCAGATGTATTTTAAAGTGGGCCTGTCTGTTGGGGACGAACCTTATGGCTAAAAAGAAGAGCAAAAGGGAGTATGTCTGGCTTGAGTGCGGCCAGTGCAGGGATAGAAACTATCGAACAAGTGTTAGTATAGCAGAGGGTACGCCGAAATTGAGTCTAAAGAAATTCTGTAAGAGGGAACGTAAGCATACTGTTCATAAGATACGGCGCAAGTAATTGGTTATTGGAAGATGTGGATTTCGGTGTTTCAAACAATTGCAAATAATCGATAAGAAATAATCAATAGTCAATTGGACAGGCCAGTAGCTCAATTGGCAGAGCGTCGGTCTCCAAAACCGAAGGTTGGGGGTTCGACTCCCTCCTGGCCTGCTTTGAATCGGCAGACGTGGAGCGAGATACGAGAGTTATAAACCTGCTCGTGTTTGGCTGATACGAGGTCAATTATGATTTTTAATATTTATAAACGCGGCCAGGGCAAAAATACAAGGCTCTATAGTGCTTTTTCCGCAGCAATTATTGCCGGCATAGGCTGTTGGCAGCTTTACAGTAAATTAGAGGCTGTTGAATGGGGGCTGGGCCGCAAGGCGGCATTGTGGATTGCAACTATGGTGCCTGCCGGTTTGTTTGTTGTTCTTGCTCTTTTGATTTTCTGGCTGATAAATAAACCTTCCGTTGCAGATTTTATGATAGCTGCTGAGGGCGAAATGAAAAAGGTTAGCTGGTCAAGTAAACAGGAGATAGCTGTTTCGACGTTTGTCGTTATTGTGGTTGTGATTATTATGGCTATACTTCTTGGAACCACGGATATCGGCTTTAGAACGTTCTTTATGTGGCTCCTGGGGTAATATTGTATCTCGAACGGGATACGAAACAGGGTGTTAATATGCAGTGGTACGTTTTACGGGTTGCGGCAAATAAAGAAGTGCAGGTCAAAGACTCCCTTGTGCAAAAGGTCAAAAGGGAGGGTTTGGATGATATTATTGGCAGGATAGAGGTTCCTGTTGAGCGAATTAAGCGTATCCGCGGCAACAAGCAGACGGTTCATAAGCGAAAACTGTATCCCGGCTATGTTTTTATGGAGATGGAGTCAACTGAAGATAAGCGTGTTCCAGAAAAGGCCTGGTTTATGATTAAGGGGACAGCGGGTGTAGGAGATTTTATCGGTACGGATGGAATTCCGACGCCGATGCGGGATACGGATGTGGCGAAGATGCTTTTAGAGGCCGAAAAGCCTGAGGAGGCGCCGAGCATCAAAGTCGAGTTTAAAAAAGGTGATATGATTAAGATTCGAGAAGGTGCATTTGAAAACTTCGAAGGCGTTGTCGATTCGATTGATTCTGAGCGTGGGATTGTAAGGGTAATTGTTACGATATTCGGTCGAAGTACGCCGCTGGATATAGAGTATTGGCAGATAGAGAAATTGTAAAGGGCCTAAAGTGGGCTAAAGTGAAAAGATAATCCGCAACTTTAGGCACTTCAAACTTTAGCTCACAGCTATACGAGAGATGAGATTATGGCCAAAGAGGTAGCAGTAAAGATTAAGTTGCAGGCGCCGGGCGGCCAGGCGACGCCGGCCCCACCGATAGGGCCTGCTTTAGGTCAGAATGGCGTTAACATAGGTCAGTTCGTTTCGCAGTTCAATGAGCGAACAAAAGGGCTGAACGGAACAATCGTGCCGGTTGTGATAACGGTTTTTAAGGACAGAAGTTTTACGTTTGAGGTCAAAAGTCCGCCGGCGGCGGTTCTGCTGAAACAGGCGGCTGAAATCGCAAAGGGCAGTGGCGTTCCCAATAAAGAGAAGGTCGGCCAGGTCAGTGCCGAGCAATTGCGTAAAATTGCTGAGACCAAGTTTGAGGATTTGAACGCATACGACATTGAACAGGCCGAGAAGATTATCAGAGGCACCGCCCGAAGTATGGGCGTGGAGATAATTGATTAGTACCAACTTGTGCACAAAACGAGATAAACAATGCGAGTTAAAAGCAAAAGATACAGGAAAGAATCGGAACAGTTAAGCAAAGAGAGTCTTAGCCTGACTGAGGCGGTCAAGAAAATCAAATCGTTCAAGTCGGTGAAATTCGACCAGAGCATAGAATGTGTTCTTCACTTAGGTATCGACCCGAAGCAGGCCGACCAGCTGGTTAGAGGCTCAATATCTTTGCCTCACGGGATAGGCAAGCAGAAAAAGGTCATTGCTTTCTGCGAGGATTCGGATGTTGAGGCAGCCCGAAGCGCCGGTGCTATTGAGGCAGGGTGCGATGAGCTTGTTAAAAAAATCACGGACGGCTGGATGGATTTCGATGTGGCTATTGCATCGCCGATGGTGATGGGCAAGGTGGGTAAGCTCGGGCGGATTCTGGGGCCACAGGGGAAGATGCCTTCACCCAAAAATGGTACGGTTACAAGCAATGTTGTGACCGCAGTGTCTGAATTTGCTGCGGGCAAGGTCGAGTTTAAAAACGATGCCGGCGGCAATGTTCACGTAGTAGTCGGCAAGCAAAGTTTTGAGACCGAAAAACTGGTAGATAATATTGATGCGTTTGTCTCGCATATAAAGAAGATAAAACCTGCGGCTGCCAAAGGGACGTATATCAAGAAAATGAGTATATCTGCGACGATGAGCCCCGGCATAACAGTTGGTATTTGAAGCGTAAATTGTGAAGTCGAGTGTGAAATTCGAAATCCTAAGCACGAAATACCGAGAGTAAATCCGAAATACGAGATCCGAAGAACTCCGCAGGACACCTTGCGGTGGAAACAATATAAAATGACCGAAATTCAAATTACCAAAACGTCTTTTGTATGTCGTGCTGAGCCCTTTGCTGCGCTCGAGGATAAACTCCGCGAAGCATCTTGCTTTCGATTGGGATATTCTTCGCTCGCCGGTCGCTCACTTAGAATGACAGTTTTGCTGTAGGTTTTGAAGATTTGAGTGTTTGAAGTTTGAATTTGTCCGTTCTCCGTAGTATTACTACGAAGGATGAATTTCGGATTTCGATATTCGAATTTCTGATATTGATAAGTTTGCTTTTGATAAGCAGATACGAAGTACAGGTGACAGGATGAGCAAGTATGTAAAAGAGTTACTACAGTCGGAGCTGGAAAAGAAAATCGTCAACGAGGACATCAAAGATTTTTTAGTCATCAGTACTAAGGGTGTCGGTGGTGTTGACAATAATCTGATGCGTGGTGAGCTCAAAGAAAAAGACATCAGATTATCGGTGGTCAGAAACTCACTTTTTAGAAAGGCGTTATGCAACCAACAAATGGAGCCGGCAGCGACATTGTTTAGCGGTCCTTGCACTATCGTTTATGGCGGTGACAGTATTGTTGACGTTGCAAAAGCATTAGCCGAATGGGTCAAGAAAGTCCCTGTGATAGAGATTAAAGGGGCCTTTCTCGGCGGTTCAGCTTTAGATGCTAAAGAAGCAGAGGACCTTTCAGAGATGCCGACACGGGCAGAGCTGCTCAGCAAAATAGCCGGCTTGATACAGTCCCCTGTTCGGGGATTGGCCTCAATCTTTGGTGCACCTGCGGGGATTATCGCAGGTTGTATAGAGACTATTGCCCAGGGCGGCGAAAAACAAGCGGCGTGAAACGAAATACGAGATATGAAATTGCCTATGTGGCTGTCCCTGTTTTCGTAACGGGGTTAAACGGAACGGCGTAGTTTCGGCTACCACGAGGCGCTATGTAACAGGAGTTAATAGAGATGGTAGAACAGGAAGAAGAAGTAAAAGAAGCTAAGAAAGCAAAAGAAACCAAGGGAACGAAACAGACCAAGGAAACGAAGAAAACACAGACAAATAAAGAAACAGGGGAATGGACCAGTAAGGTTAAGAAGCTTGGTGACGATATAATGAGCCTGACGTTGATGCAGGCCAAAGAGTTGGGCGATTATCTCAAGGACGAATATGGAGTTGAGCCGGCTGCGGGCGGCGCTGTTATGGTAGCAGGTCCCGCTGCACAAGGCCAGGCTGAAGAGGAGGAAGAAAAAACCATCTTTGATGTAATCCTCAAAGAATTCGGCGATAAAAAGATTCAGGTTATCAAGGAGGTAAGAGCTTTGACGGGGTTGGGATTGAAAGAGGCTAAGGACCTTGTAGATAATGTTCCCAAGCCCGTCAAAGAGGGGCTTAGTAAAGAAGATGCTGAAGCTGCGAAAAAGCAGCTTGAAGCTGTCGGTGCCGTAGTTGAATTAGCATAAGGGGGCGCAGGACGGCGTGCCCGACCTTTTAGAATGCAGAAATTAGGGCAACCACATAGGGTTGCGCCTTACAAGACAATTGTGGCATTTAATGCTGGAGATTTGCAATGCGACAGATTGATGCGGGACAAAGCATTTGCAGTTTTGGCAGGGTCCGTGATGCCGTTGAGATTCCGGACCTGGTTGCGATACAAAGAAGAAGTTACGAGCAGTTTTTGCAACAAGACGCCGTACCAACGAAAAGAAAGTGTGTCGGACTCGAAGCCCTTTTCCGCGAGACTTTTCCTATCGAAAGCTACGACAAGAAGATGGTTATGGAATATCTCTACTACGAGCTGGAGAGACCGCATTATACCCCTACTCAGTGCCGACAGTTACGGCTGACATACGGCTACCCGTTGAAAATATGTTGCAGACTGCGGACCAGGGAAGGTGAGGATTTGGCCGAGCAGGCGATGTATCTTGGTGAAATGCCGGTTATGATAGGCGGGGGGGAGTTCATTATCAATGGTGCGGTGCGAGTCATTGTAAGCCAGCTGCATCGAAGTCCTGGCGTTGATTTTCTTATCGAGAGCAAAGAAGGCGACAGAGTGCTGCATGGCGGTCGAGTCATACCGGAGAGGGGCAGCTGGATAGAGATAGGGGTTACGAAAAAGGACATTTTAGTCGTCAGAATCGACCAGTCCAGCAAGATACCGTCAACCATTTTGCTGCGGGCGATGGACGAGGCATACGGGACTACCGAACAGATTCTGCGGTTGTTTTATCCGACGAAAAAGGTGCCGTTAAGTAAATTGGAGCCCACTATGTGGTCGGTGCAGCCGCTCGTGGACGAGGAGTCCGGTGAAGTCATAGTAAAAGCCGGTGCGCAAATCAGCGATAAAGTCTCTTTGGTACAAGCTGTATATGCGGAGTCTAAAGCTAAAGGCACCAAGAAGCAAACAAAAGCTAAAAAAGCCAAACGAGCAGCAAACGATATTGAGGTTATTGACGAGGTCCGGGATGTCCTCATCTTGAACACCTTAGCCGAGGATGATATCCAGAACCACGAGCAGGCATTGCTAAAGTTTTATATGAGATTGCGCCCCGGTAATCCGCCTAATAAAGAAAAAGCAAAAACTTTCTTTGCGGAGAAATTTTTTGATTCCAACCGTTATCGTCTCGGCAAGGTCGGCAGGTTCAGATTGAATCGGAAGTTTAACCAGGCAGTGGGTGAGAATGAGATGACGCTTCGGCCCGAAGATTTCCTCAACACGATGAAATACATAATGGCTTTGCGGAACAACGAGGGCGAGGTTGATGATATCGACCATCTGGGCAACAGGAGGCTGCGTACGATAGATGAACTGGCAGCGGATGAAATCAGAAAAGGGCTGCTTAAGCTGCGCAGGACCGTTCAGGAACGGATGAGTATGAAAAGAGACGTCGAAGAGCCGCTGCGTATTGCAGATTTGGTTAATTCCAAGAGCGTTTCGAGCAGTATCAACTATTTCTTTGGTCGCGGTGAGTTGAGCCAGGTTGTTGACCAGACCAACGCATTGAGCCAGTTGACGCACGAAAGGCGTCTGTCTGCTCTTGGGCCGGGCGGTTTGAACAGAAGGCGTGCCGGTTTTGAAGTGCGCGATGTGCATATCAGCCATTACGGCAGAATTTGTCCAATTGAAACACCTGAAGGAACAAATATCGGATTGATTGCTTCGTTGGCAATATTTGCCTCGGTTGATGCGTATGGATTTTTACTTACACCATATCGCAAAGTCAAAAAGGGCAAGGTTACAGACGAGGTCGAATTTTTACGGGCTGATGAGGAGATGAAGTTAATATTCGCACCTCCGAGCGCGGTTGATGCAGACGGCAGCAAAATCACTCAAGGATTCGTTCTTGCAAGAAAAGGCGGTGAGCTGACCCAAGTTTCTGACGATGAAGTTGACTGCGTTGATATTTCGCCCAAACAAATTGTTGGTGTTTCAGCTTCACTTATTCCGTTCTTGGAGCACGACGATGCAAACCGAGCTTTGATGGGCTCAAATATGCAGCGACAAGCGGTTCCGCTGCTTAAGACAGAGGCCCCTTTGGTTGGTACGGGTATGGAACAAGTTGTCGGCCAAAACTCAAGTATGGTCATCCGTGCCCAAAAAGCTGGGGTCGTTACTGAGGTGGATGCAACCAAGATAGTCATTAACCAGACCGAGGAATATAATCTCGAAAAATTTGTTGGTTTGAACGAGAGAACCTGTCTTAATCAGAAGCCCATAGTCAAGCTTGGTGACAAGGTCAAGGCCAGCCAAATAATAGCAGACGGCGGAGGCACCGCCAATGGTGTTTTAGCGCTTGGAAAAAATATCCTTGTTGGATTTGTCTCATTTGACGGGTTTAACTTTGAGGACGCAATTATTGTCAGCGAGAAGCTGTGTAAGGACGATAGTTTTACGAGCATTCACATCGACGAATTTACAGCCGAAGTTCGCGAGACCCGCCTTGGTAAGGAGGAATTTACCCGTGACATTCCCAATGTCAGTGAAAGGGCGCTACGGAACCTTGATGAATATGGAGTAGTGTGCGAAGGAACAAGGGTCTGTCCCGGCGATATCTTAGTAGGCAAGGTTGTGCCAAAGAGCAAGACGGAATTGACACCCGAAGAAAAACTGCTGCATGCTATATTCGGCAGGGCCGGCGAAGATGTCAAAAATGACTCACTTGAGATGCCCAGCGGATATGAGGGTGTTGTAATAAGGACGGAACGATTTAACAGACGCGGCGCAGGCTCCGAGGAACAAAAGAAGGCACAGGCGGCCCAGATAAAAGAATATCAAAACCAGATGAAGTCTAAAGAATGTGTGATATTCAGACAGATGATAGAAGCTATTAACAAGAAGCTCGAGGTCAACATCATCGACCCATCCACACGTCAGAAAGTCGGTGCCAGTCCCGACGATGAGGTCATTTATGAACAGGTAGAAAACTTTAATGTTAAGTGGGTCAAACCGGCTTCGCTTCGGGATGACGTACAGAAAATCGTGGATAAGTTCTGGTCCAAGATTACTGAGATTCAGGAAGAAAAGAAGCACAGGACTGAGAGTTTGAAACACGGTGATGAGCTGCCCAGCGGTGTTCTGCAAATGGTAAAAGTTTACGTTGCGATTAAAAGGGAGCTGTCAATTGGCGATAAAATGGCAGGGCGTCACGGTAATAAGGGTGTCATCGCCAAGATTATGCCCGAGGAGGATATGCCGTTTCTCGAGGATGGTACGCCTCTTGACATATTGCTGAATCCTCTGGGGGTTCCGAGCCGAATGAATGTTGGCCAGATTCTCGAAACGCATCTCGGCTGGGTGGCGAGGGTGTTAGGATTTAACGCTATTACGCCGGTGTTTGATGGGGCTACCGAAAAGGACATCCAGGAATTGACCGAAGAAGCGAACGAGCTTATGAACAAACGAAAAGCACAGCTCGAAGAGAAAAAAGAAGTGCCGCCTGCGGATGAATTTTTCATTAATGTGCCTAAAAACCTCAAGACGCAATTGTATGACGGCAGGACAGGTGAGCCTTTTGACCAGTGTGGAACTATCGGATACATCTATATGATGAAACTGCATCATCTTGTCGATGACAAGATTCACGCCAGGGCAACGGGGCCATATAGCCTGATTACACAGCAGCCATTAGGAGGTAAGGCCAGAACCGGCGGACAGAGATTTGGAGAAATGGAAGTCTGGGCTCTGGAAGGATACGGGGCCGCTTATACGCTCCAGGAAATGCTCACCGTAAAAAGCGATGACGTTGAAGGACGAACGAAAATCTATGAATCAATGGTCAAAGGACAAAACACTCTTGAAGCTGGAACACCACTGTCCTTTGACGTATTGTGTAATGAAATAAGAGGATTAGGATTGAATATTCAGCTTGAAAAGAAGCGGCTTGGAAGCACCATACTTTAAGTGATTATTGAATTACCAATTGTCAAGTGTCAATGGTAAGGGGCCTTAAATGTTAGGAAGTATTTACGATCGGATTAATGACTATGGTTTGGTCAAGATTTCATTAGCCAGTCCAAATGATATTCGCAGCTGGTCTTTTGGGGAAGTACGAAAGCCCGAGACCATCAACTATCGTACATATCGGCCGGAGAAGGACGGTTTGTTTTGTGAGCGAATCTTCGGGCCCGAACGCGACTGGGAGTGTGCCTGCGGAAAGTACAAAGGGACGAAGTTTAAGGGAATAATTTGCGACCGATGCGGTGTCAAAGTTACGCATAGTCGCGTGAGAAGAAAGCGAATGGGGCATATCAATCTGGCTGCACCTGTTGTGCATATATGGTTCTTCAAGGCTATACCCAATCGGCTCGGAAACCTTTTGGCAATGAAAACCGTCGACCTGGAGAAGATTATCTATTTCCAGGAATATGTCGTAACTGACCCAGGGCAAAGCCCATTGAAAACCGGACAACTGCTCAGCGAGGAAGAATACAGAGAAGCAGAAAACAAATACGGAAAGTCGTTCAAGGCTGGGATGGGTGCCGAAGCCATCAAGGCACTGCTGGAGAACCTCGACCTCGATACAATCAGCGTCCATCTCAGGGATGCCATAGTGAAGACAAACAGTAAGCAAAAGATAAAAGACCTCACAAAACGGCTTAAGATTATTAACCAGGTCAAAACGAGTAAAAATAAACCACATTGGATGGTTCTTGAGGTAATACCTGTTATTCCGCCGGATTTGAGGCCGCTCGTCCTGCTGGAGAGAGATAATTTTGCTACCAGTGACCTAAATGACCTTTACAGGAGAATTATCAATCGCAACAACCGATTGAAGAAGCTGATAGACCTGAATGCTCCCGAGGTGATTATCCGCAATGAGAAACGTATGCTGCAGCAGGCGGTGGATTCACTGCTGGATAACGGTCGCTGCCGGCGTTCAGTTCTGGGCAGTAATAATCGGCCTCTGAAATCGTTGACCGATATGATTAAGGGCAAGCAGGGACGGTTCCGTGAGAACCTGCTTGGCAAGCGTGTGGATTACTCGGCTCGGTCGGTAATCGTAGTAGGGCCTGATTTGAAACTTTATCAATGTGGTCTTCCGAAGAAAATAGCCCTCGAGCTGTATCAACCTTTTATTATTCGCAAACTTAAACAGCGTGGCCTGGCCGATACGATTAAAAGCGCTAAGAGAATGATTGAACGACGTGACGAGCAGGTCTGGGATATACTCGAAGAGGTCATTCATCAGCATCCAGTCCTTCTCAACCGTGCGCCGACCCTGCATCGAATGGGCGTTCAGGCCTTTGAGCCGGTACTGGTCGAGGGTAACGCCATTATGCTGCATCCGCTGGCCTGCAAGGGATTCAATGCTGACTTCGACGGCGACCAGATGGCGGTTCATTTGCCGTTAAGTGTCGAAGCCCAGGCTGAGACGCATATTTTAATGATGACCACCTCCAATATTTTTTCGCCGGCCAATGGTTCGCCGATGGTCGGACCATCACAGGATATGGTGATGGGCAATTATTATTTGACCTATGCAGAACCTCGTGATACCTCCGAGAAAAAAGAGCTTAAGCTGTTCCGAGATACTTTCGAGGCTATAATGGCCCTGGAAATAGGCAAGATCGACTTGCACACAAGAATCATAGTCCGTCTTGGTGATGTCAAGGTCGTTGGAGATTCAGGACGGAAGGAATCTACCATCGTTGAAACAACCGCTGGAAGGTGCATATTCAACGATATGCTTCCGGCGGAAATGCCTTTTTACAATATGACGATGTCTCAAAAGATGTTGAGCCGGGTCATTAGTGACTGTTTCGAGTTCACAGGCTCGGCTGAAACAGTGGACCTGCTCGACAGAATAAAGAATTTAGGCTTCAAATATGCTACTCTTGCCGGATTGAGCTTTGGTATTACAGACCTAAAAATACCGAAAAAGAAGAAACAGATTATTGAACAGACTGAAAACAAGGTCAAAAAGATACATAAAAACTACGATGACGGAGTTTTAACAGAGGGAGAAAGGTATAATCAAGTAGTCGATGCCTGGACAAATGCAAGAGTCGCTGTAACAAACGAAATGATGAGAGGACTTAAAGAGGATACTACTGAGGATGGAAAACCGTACCTCAATCCAATCTTTCTCATGAGCGATTCCGGTGCCAGAGGAAGCGTTGACCAGATTCAGCAGCTGGCCGGGATGAGAGCTCTCATGGCAAAGCCAAGCGGTGAGATTATAGAAACGCCTATTAAGGCAAACTTCAGAGAAGGATTGACTGTGCTTGAGTACTTTAGCTCTACACACGGGGCCAGAAAGGGTCTCGCGGATACAGCGCTTAAAACTGCTAATTCCGGTTATCTTACAAGAAAGCTTATCGATGTCGCTCAAAATGTGATTGTTATTGAAAGAGACTGCCAGACGTTGCAGGGAATCACAAAAAGCATTGTCAGCAGAGGTGAGCGAAGCGATGTTCCCCTTTCGCAGCTTATTATTGGGAGAACAGCAAGAGACAATATTCGTAACCCGATTACGGATGAAATGATTGTGCACGAGAATGAGGTCATAACCCCGGAAGCGGCGGAAAAGATCGAGTCTTTAGGACTTGATGCCATCAGAATCAGAAGTACCCTTACTTGTGACAGTCCGTTTGGAGTTTGTGCAAAGTGTTACGGCTGGGATATGAGTACCGGACAATTGGTTGAAGAAGGTTCAGCGGTTGGCATTATTGCAGCACAGTCCATCGGGGAACCAGGTACGCAGTTGACGCTGCGGACGTTCCATACCGGTGGTGTTGCTTCGCGAGCCATTCTTGAGCGTGAACAGAGAGCAACACAAGAAGGGACAGTGCAGTATCGCGATATCAATGCGGTTGTCACCAAGTCCGGAGATGGCGGAGAGGTAACAACTGTGGTAGTCGCACTGAAACGCAACGGCGAAATAGCTATTCTTGACGCGAAAGACAGGGAGCTCGACAGGTTCAAGGTGCCTTATGGCGCCATCGTTTTGGTCAAGGACGGCCAGAAGGTCAAAACCGGTGAATCGTTGTTGAGATGGGACCCGCACCGTATACCGATTTTAGCGGAGGTGGGTGGGCTTATACGGTTTGTTGATATTATTGAGGGCGAGACGATTGGAATTGAGGAAGAGCGAAAAGGCCAGGTTGGCAGGCCTGTCGTGATCGAGCATAAAGGCGATAAGCATCCACAAATCATTATCGAAGACAAGGATGGCAAGATACTCGACGTTCACTATCTGCCTGCAGGGGCCAGAATCGAAGTTAATGAGGGTCAGGGTGTTCAGGCGGGCCAGTTGCTTGCTCATCAGCCCAGAGCAACTGGCGGCACTCAGGACATTACAGGTGGTTTGCCCAGAGTTACCGAAGTATTTGAGGCACGCAAACCCAAAGACCCCGCCGCAATGGCTGAGATTAGCGGTCGAGTCGAGCTGCGAAGCGACAAACGCAAGGGCAAGATGACGATTATAATTCGCTCCGAATCAGGCATGGAAAAAGAGCACCATGTCCCGCGTGACAGACACCTTAATGTTCACACCAGTGATTTCGCTGAAGCCGGAGATGCCCTGACGGACGGCCCGTTGGTGCCACATGATATTCTGCGAATTAAAGGTGAAGAAGCACTGCAGAGATATTTGACGACTGAGATTCAAAATGTCTATCGCTCACAAAATGTGAACATTAACGATAAGCATATTGAAATCATCTGCGCTCAAATGATGAGAAAGGTTGAAATTGAATCTGTGGGTGACAGCTCGTTTTTGCCGGGTGAGGTAGTTGATAAATTCGTGTTTAGAAAAGAGAATGAAAAATTGACCAACAGCGTCAAGATTACCGACACTGGAGATGCTGCCGATTTACAGGTTGGTCAGGTTATCGACAAAAAGGATTTGGCCAGCATTAACGAAAAGATTGAATTGATTGGCGGTACCGGGGCCTTGGGCAGAAAACCAAAGCCTGCGACCGCCAAGACACTGCTTTTGGGGATTACGAAGGCTTCACTGTGGTCGGAGAGCTTTATCGCGGCAGCCAGCTTCCAGGAAACAACTAAGGTCTTGACTGGAGCGGCTTTGGCGGGTAGGGTGGATGAGCTTCACGGATTGAAGGAAAACGTGATACTCGGGCACCTGATACCGGCGGGCACGGCATTCAAGCCGCATCTTGATATAAAGGTCAAGCACCTTGCGGAAGCTCCGCTGCCGAAGGAATTCGAAGAGGCCAAGGAAGTAAAGGAGGCCAAAGAGGCTGAGGCAAAGGCCGAGGCCGCCGTCAGGGAGGCTTTGGGAATCAATTAGTTATTGATATTAAGATACGAAAGACGAGACAAGAATTATGCCAACTATAAATCAGTTAGTTAGACATCCTCGGGCGAAATCGAAGGGTCATAAGCGGGTATCCGATATTAGCGGCTCTCCTCAGAAAAGAGGTGTGTGCCTGATAGTGAGGACCCAGACGCCCAAGAAGCCGAACTCAGCTTTGCGGAAAATCGCCCGCGTCCGGCTGACCAACGGGAAGGAAGTTACAGCTTACATACCGGGCATCGACCACAATCTTCAGGAGCACAGCACGGTTACGATTCGCGGAGGGCGGGTCAGAGACCTGCCTGGAGTGCGGTATCATATCGTCCGTGGTGTCCTGGACTGTGCCGGCGTGGCTAATCGAAAACAAGGTAGAAGTAAATACGGTGCAAAAAAGGCAAAATAGACCCAAGACTATAGACTCAAGACCCAAGACTAAAGTCTTGTCTTTGTAATCTTGAATGAGGAAAAAGTAATGTCTAAAAAGTTTACCGCTTCAAGTCAACAATTAGAGCCGGACGCGAAATATAACAGCAAGCTGGTCTCCAAGTTCGTGAACTGTATGATGTGGGACGGTAAGAAAAGCACTGCGCAGCAAGTTTTTTATGATGCTATGGATATCATCGGAAAAAATGTCAAGGATGTTGAGGCCCTTGAGGTATTCGAGAAGGCGATAAACAATGTAAAGCCGATGATAGAGGTTCGCAGCAAGCGTATCGGCGGAGCCAGTTATCAGGTTCCAATGCAGGTAAGCACCAAGCGTCAGCAGTCGCTTGCCTTCAGATGGATATTGGATTCAGCCCGGAGCAAAAAGGGCAAACCTATGTGTGAGCGTCTGGCTTCTGAATTGATAGATGCTTATAACGAACACGGCGGAGCAATGACTACGCGGGAGAATGTCCACAGAATGGCAGAAGCAAATAAGGCCTTTGCCCACTTTGCCTGGTAATAGCTTTCGTTTATAACTGCCACGGCGAGTTTATAGAAATGACCGTGGCAGTTTTTTTATATCGTGAAGGTTCCCCAAACGCGATAAAAATGCGTTTGGGAACTCGGGTACTCTTTTGTCATTCTGAGCGCAAGCGAAGAATCTTGGTGACGAAGATTAGATTCTTCACTTTGCTGCGCGGAGCCTGTCCTCGGGCGAAGCGAAGGATTCAGAATGACATAAGGTCGTAATGCGAGATATGAATTATGTTGAGCACTTTGGAAAAATTACGCAATATCGGGATTATGGCTCATATCGACGCCGGCAAAACAACGGTAACCGAGCGTATTCTTTACTATACGGGTAAAACCTACAAAATGGGAGAGGTCCACGACGGTACCGCTGTTATGGATTTTATGGAAGAAGAGCAAGAAAGAGGCATTACTATCACTTCAGCGGCGACAAAATGTCCCTGGAAAGATTTTGAAATCAACCTTATCGATACCCCGGGCCATATTGACTTTACTGCTGAGGTTGAAAGGTCGTTGCGCGTTCTCGATGGTGCTGTAGCGATATTTGACGGCAGCGAAGGCGTGCAGGCCCAGAGCGAGACCGTCTGGAGACAGGGACAAAAATACGGCCTGCCCTGTCTTTGCTTTGTGAATAAGATGGACAAAGTCGGCGCCGATTTTGAGATGACTGTTGACAGTATTCGCGATAAGCTCCTTGCCAAGCCGATTTTAATGCAGATTCCCATAGGTGCCGGGGACTCTTTCGCCGGTGTGATAGACTTGATAAAGATGCAGGCGGTTTTCTATAAAGCTGAAAAGATGGGAGCGACTTTTGAAGAAACTGAAATTCCCTCCGAGCTGAAACAAACTGCTCAGCAGCAAAGACGTCAGATGATTGAGCTTGCAGCCGAATACGATAACGAGCTGATGGACAGCTATGTTCACGATAAGCCGGGCGATATTAAAATAATCACCAGAGCAATCAGAACAGGAACCCTGAGCAATAAGCTTCATCCAGTATTTGTTGGCTCTGCCTTGAAGTATATTGGTGTGCAAAGGCTGCTTGACGGGGTCCTGGCGTATCTGCCTTCTCCACTGGACAAACCTGTCCTGACCGGCCATAAGCCGTCCGATAAAAATAAGAAGATATTCATCAAGTGCGATCCAAATGGCAGTATGGTGGCGCTGGCGTTCAAAATTACCAGCGATACGCACGGCGATTTGAATTTCCTGAGGATATATCAGGGCAAATTGAAGTCCGGCAGCAGGGTCTTGAATACAAATCGTAATCGTCGTGAGAATGTTACGAGAATATTTGAGATGCACGCCAACGAGCGACAGATTCTGGACTCGGCAAGTGCCGGCGATATTGTCGCAGTTGTAGGGCTCAAGCAAACACTTACGGGGGATACGATTTGTGACCCTAAAAGCCCTGTTTGCCTGCCAAGCATTACGTTTCCCCAGACGGTTATGAACATGTCGATAGAGCCCAGAACCGCAGCAGAAAAGGCAAAATTGTCTGATGCACTGGCTGACTTGAAGCGTGAAGACCCGACTTTTGAATGTAAGATAGACGGCGAGACTGGCCAAACAATCATTAGCGGAATGGGGGAATTGCACCTTGAGATATTGCAGCACAAGCTGGTAAGAGAGAAAGGAGTTAACATCAGGGTCGGAAAACCCCGTGTCGCCTACAAGGAGGCTATCACAAAAATGGCCCAGGCCGAGGGTAAATTCATACGCCAGACGGGCGGTCACGGGCAATACGGCCATGTTGTTTTACAGGTTGAGCCACTTTTGACCGGGGACGGCCATTGGAGCCGCGAAGTTGAATTCCAGAGCAATGTTCCTGCCGATGCGGTGCCGAGAGAGTTTATCCCTAATGTTGAAAGGGGAAGCAGAGACGCTCTGAGCAGCGGTGTATTGTCGGGCTATCCTGTTGTGGGAGCTAAAGTTACGCTAATTGGCGGCTCATTCCATTCTGTGGATTCCTCCGGTCTGGCTTTTGAGCAGGCTGCCGCAATTGCGATTGAAAAAGCGGTCGAAAAGGCAGAACCGGTTTTACTTGAGCCTGTAATGCGGCTTAAGGTAGTAGTGCCCCAGGCTAATTTTGGGGCAGTGCAGGGTAATTTGCTTGGAAAAAGGGGATTCATCACGAATTGTCGGGTACATGGAAATATGCAGGTAATCGATGCTAAAGCGCCGCTGGTGGAATTATTTGGGTATTCCAGCGAAATAAGAAGTTTAACAGCCGGCAGGGGAACCTTTACTATGGAGCCGTTGAGCTATGAGAAGGTCCCGGAGCAGATTGCCAAGGAGATTATCTTTTAAAAAAAGTATTTTTTTGTGTTTGTAGCAATTTTTTACCGACAATTTATTGACAGCAGTTGATTTATGTGATATCTTTTGGGTTTTTTCAGCCGTAGCGAGCATTGTCAGGGATGGCTTTGCGTAAGTTGTAGTTGGGCTGTGGCATATCAGAAATTCTGTGGTTAGGAATGGTTTATAACTCTTTTATAGGGGTGTACCAACAACCGATAAACGGTTTTTGGATGGGCCGTAGCCGGTCCGAACCCGAACTCTTAAGGAAGGCGAATTTAGTAGTTGATTATTGAAAAACGGAATCGCAAACAGCAAGTCAGCAATCAATAATCGGTTAAGAGGCCTTTCCTGCCAAAAATCAAACAAGATAAGTGTGACTGATAGCAGAAAAAGTATAGGCTAAAAGCGGATTTTTTATTTTGTTTTCGCTTTATTAAGCTGATATACTTCAAGGCCTTATAAGCATGAAAGAGAACGAACCTTCTTAGAAATGCTTTGGTGACGAATAATACGATATAAAACGGCAAAGTTTCTAAGTGGTTTAATATAAGATAAAGCTGCTGTTTTGTCTGCTGGTTTTGCTCCGGAAAAGCTTGTCCGGACGAAAGCCGGCGGGCAGCGAAGAGGAAAGTTATGGCTGCTGAAACAGAAAGAATAAGAATTAAGATGGAGTCCTACGACCACAGAGCGCTTGATGCATCCGCCAAGGAAATAGTTGAGCACGCTCGAAAGACCAATGCCCGTGTCAGTGGTCCGGTGCCTCTGCCCACACGTGTTGAAAGATATACAGTTTTGCGCAGTCCACACATCGACAAGAAATCGCGTGAGCAGTTCGAGTTGAGGACTCATAAACGTCTGATTGATATTCACGAGGCCAACGCCCGAACGGTTGAAGTGTTGAACCGTTTAGTCGTTCCGGCGGGGGTCTTCGTGAGGATAAAAGCCTGATTTATTAAAGAGTGGGACGAAATTCGAAGCACGAAATAGTTAGCAGTTAATTAGCAAATTAGTTAATTAGAGATTGGTTAGTAGGATATCAGGTTACCTGGAAATCAGGATGCAGGTTACCGGTATATCGGGGTATCAGGAAAAACCAACCTGATGTTCCGATGACCTATTTCGGTGTTCGAATTTTGGATTTAGTAACATGTTGTTTTAGTTTTGTACGAAATACGCGATACGAGATGCGAAGTTATGGTGATGTTGTTAGGCAAAAAAGTTGGGATGACCCAGGTCTATGACGATTCGGGTGCATTGGTGCCGGTTACGGTCATACAGGCCGGCCCCTGCGTCGTTATGCAGGTAAAAACAACTGAGACCGACGGGTATAACGCTGTTCAGCTTGGTTTCGATGAGATAAAGCCGGTGCGCAGCAAGAATCCGCAAATCGGGCATGCTCAGAAAGCCAACACGACCCCGAAGAAATTTATTAGAGAGATGCGATTAGCCGACGACGCCGAACTGCCATACGAAGTAGGAAATTCTGTAACGGTCTCGGTCTTTGCGGAAGAAAAATTTGTTGATGTCGTGGGGACCAGCAAGGGCAAAGGCTTTGCCGGTGTGATGAAGCGATATGGTTTTGGCGGTTTCCCGGCTTCGCACGGCACGGAACGAAAACACAGGGCTCCTGGGTCACAGGCAGGGTATGGTACCGACCGAGGCCACGGCGGCAATATCAAAAAAGGCAAGAAAATGGCAGGACATTTGGGTAACTGTCGGGTTACTACGAAAAACCATAAGCTGGTAGAGATAGACGAGGAGAAGAACTTATTGGTCGTTAAGGGTCCTGTGCCCGGCCCAGCCGGCTGTTATTGTATTGTACGTAGTGCCAAAAAAGCAAAATAATCATTGGTGAGTGGTAATTATTTGAGCGATTAGCCGGTTACGAGATTTGAGAAAATGATTAATTTGGTTGTTTACAACACAGATGGGCAGGAAGTCGAGAGCCTGAAAGTTGATGAGGCAGTTTTCGGTGGGTCAGTCAGATACCCGCTGCTTAAGCAGGCCATTGTTATGTATCACGCTAACAAGCGTGTGGGAACTGCCGCCAACAAGGGCAGAAGTCAGGTAGCCGGTTCGGGCAGAAAGCTGTTCAGGCAGAAGGGTACGGGAAATGCCCGCGTTGGTAACATCAGAACCGGCAAACGAGTCGGCGGCGGCGTTACGTTTGCCAAGAGCTTCAGAGATTTCAGCAAACGCATGCCTAAAAAGCAAAGAAGATTAGCCAGGGACTCGGCGATATTGGCAAAGCTTTTGAGTAACAATGTTGTCGTTGTTGACGGGCTAAATTTTGAAAAACCGAAAACCAAAGATTTTATAGGCATTCTAAACAACTTAAAAATTGAACGCAGCTGCCTGGTAACGATTATCACCGCAGACGTAAACCTTTATAAATCAGCTAAGAATATTCCGAAGGTAGCTGTTATGCCTGTTAGCGCACTGAACGCCGGCGATATCTGCAACTACCGCAAGATGCTGTTTACCAAAGAGGCGTTTTTATCTATTTTGAACAGAGACAGGGCAGGCGAAAATTAACGGGTATAGGCGTGGACGATTATAACGTAATAATTCGGCCTTTGGTTACAGAGCAGGGAATGCACTTTGCGAATACAAAAGGTGCGTATTCTTTTGAGGTAAATAAAAGGGCTAATAAGACTCAGATAAAAAATGCTGTCGAAAAAATATACAATGTCAAAGTCCAGAAGATAAGGACAGCTAACCGTAAAGGCAAACGACGTCGCAGAGGCAGAGCGTTCGGAGAGACGTCGAGCTGGAAAAAGGCCGTCGTATTTCTGGCGCCGGAGTTCCATATAGATTTATTCTAAATACGGGGTACGAATTATGGGTATTAGAGTTTATAAACCAACAAGTGCCGGGCGGAGAAACAGCTCGGTCAACGATTACGCTGAGCTGACTACCGATAATCCCGAGAAGTCGCTTTGCAGGCGGCTCAAAAAGAACGGCGGAAGAAACCATTATGGTATAACTACCATTCGGTTCAGAGGCGGCGGCGCAAGAAGAATTTACCGCGTTATAGATTTCAAGCGTAATAAGGACGGCGTCCCTGCGAACGTAGCGACGATTGAATACGACCCTAACAGGAATTGTTTTATATCTCTGCTGCACTACACTGACGGTGAAAAGAGGTATATATTAGCACCGTTTGGTATAAAGACCGGAGACCGGGTTGAAAGCGGCCTGGCTTGTGAGCCTAAGATTGGTAATGCGATGTCACTGTCGGCCATTCCTGCGGGTATGGAGATTCATAATATTGAGATGAGAGCCGGACAGGGTGGAAAGCTTGTCAGAGGCGCCGGCAACGCCGCAAGAATTGTGGCAAAAGAAGGTAACTGGGTTACCATCGTTTTGCCGAGCGGTGAAATGCGGACGGTCCGTAAGGAATGCCGGGCGACAATTGGCCGAGTGAGCAATCCCGACCACCAGAATGTACGCATTGGCAAAGCCGGCCGAAGTCGGCATATGGGCCGCAGACCGCACGTAAGGGGAAAAGCGATGAATCCGGTTGCTCATCCGATGGGTGGTGGAGAAGGCAGATCAAACGGCGGACGCCATCCCTGTTCGCCTACCGGAGTGCTGGCAAAAGGTGGGAAGACCAGAAACCCGCGAAATCCAAGTAACAAGAGGATTATTCGAAGACGAAAAAGTGGACGTTTTCAAATTAGAGTGTAGAAGGCAAAAGCAGTTGAATATTTGATTTAGTCATGAGAAAAATGCACATGATGTGAGACACGAGAAATGGGAAGATCTCTTAAAAAAGGACCATACATTGACGACAAGCTGTTTGGTAAGGTCAATAAGCAAACTGCCTCCGGCTCTCGCGAGCCGATAAAGACCTGGGCAAGAAGATGTACGATAGTCCCGGAATTCGTGGGTTTTACATTTATGGTCCACAACGGCAAGATATTTCATAAGGTATTAGTTACCGAGGATATGGTGGGGCATAAATTAGGTGAATTTTCGCTCACACGGACGTTCAAGGGACATTCAAGTAAGAAGATAAAGTAAAATACGTGAAGCGCTGTTCGCAATTTGAAATGTGAGATACGATTTTGTCATTCTGAGCATTAGCGAAGAATCAGGGTGATGAAGATAAGATTGCATCCGCCTTTGGCGGACTATGCTCCGTTCAGAATGACATAGGATTGTAATAGGAAATATGCTAAGTGCTGATAAGTTACAGGAGTTTTGCCGGGAACGGCAGATGAATATAGAGCAGCTGGCTGACCGGCTTGCCGGACCCAAGCTTAATAAGAAGCAAGCTATAGCGGCTATTAGGAACTGGCAAAAAGGGCTGTTTAAGCCCAAACCGAAGTCGGATGATATTCGCCGTTTGGCGGGCGCTTTGTCTGTTGAGGTAAATGATATAGCTGACTGGCGTTCGTCTTATCGTTTTGCACCGATGTCAGCGAGCAAAGTCCGGTTGGTTGCGCAGCTGATAGTCGGTCGAAGTGTTCAGGACGCAATGGATATTCTGAAGTTCACGAGAAAACGTGCTGCAACGATGATTGATAAGGTTTTAAGAAGCGCCGTTGCGGATGCCGACGAGCGGCAGGTTGACGTTGATAATCTTTATGTAAGCTCGGCTCGCGTCGATGATGCCGGAATCCGCATCGGTACAAAAAGATGGATAGCGAAAGACAGAGGCAGGTCGCATCCTATTCGCAAAAAAGCCTGTCACATACATATAACGGTAACACAAGTGTAAAGCGCAAAAGGAAAGGATAAATACGAAATTGGAAATTCGAAGCACAAAACTATGAAAAGCACGAAGTACGAAACTCGAAGTTCTCCGCAGTCCTAAGGACTCCTTACGGAGGACACCTTGCGGTGGAAACAATATCTAA